>NZ_BBSK01000090.1:0-54469 GCF_001319805.1 Burkholderia sp. E168m22 | reverse complement strand
ACGCCGGCGCTGCGCAAGCAGTGGGAAGAGGAGCTGTCGGCGATGTGCCGCCGCATCGCGCGGATGCGCCAGTCGATCCACGACGGCCTGCGCGACCACGTGAGCGGCGAAGCGCTCACGCGCTACGTGAAGCAGCGCGGGATGTTCACGTACACGGGCCTGACCGAATCGCAGGTCGACGCGCTGCGCGAGGTGCACGGCGTGTACATCCTGCGTTCGGGCCGGATGTGCGTGGCAGGCCTGAACGACTCGAACGTGGGCATCGTCGCGGACGCGATCGGCAAGGTGCTGAAGAGCGGCGTTTGAGTGCAGCGCGCCCAGGCGCGCAACGGTTGAAAACCGGCTGTTTCCCGTCGCGGGAACAGCCGGTTTTTTGTTGGGCGGCCGTCATGTGGGCTGCCCGGCTGACGCCGGGGCAGGCGCGGCGGTACGATCACGGGATCGCATGCAACGCAGACGAATAAAGGAGCGACATGGGCATCCGGATCATCCAGCTCGGCACGCCGCGCGCGGCCGGCGAAGGCCTGCGGATCGGCACGGTGCGGCGGCCGCCGCGCGGCGTGCCGAAGGCGGAATTCGCGTCGCGCAACTACTATGATGTATGGTTGCCGACGCTGTCGCCGAGCCCCGAACTCGTCGCACAGGCGCAGGCCGCCGCAACCGATGCGGAATGGAAGGCGTTCAAGCGCCACTTCCGCGCGGAGATGGCGCATGGCGATCCGGCGAAGGTGCTGGACCTGCTGGCCGCGCTGTCGGCGACCACCGCGCTCTCGATCGGCTGCTACTGCGACGACGAACGCCATTGCCACCGCAGCGTGCTGCGTGAACTGCTCGCGGAGCGCGGCGCGGCGATCGAGCCCGACGCGAGCTGAAGCGGCGTCGCGCGGCCGCACCGTGATCGTGCGGTGCGGCGAACCGGTTGACGTGGGTCAAGCGCGCGGCCGCGCGCGCCACTATGCTCTCGTCATGGAGCCATCACGACGATGACAGGCCGACAGATGCACATTGTTTTCCCGTCCGAACCGCCGGAATACTGCGCGCGCGACCTGGTCGTCGCGTTTTCGGCGCTGGTCGACGGCCATTGCGTCCAGTGCGCGGTCACGGCCGAGGCGCTGGAAGATCATTTCGGCGCGCGGTCGCTGCTCGAGCGCGATCTGCTGAGCGCATTCGACGCGCACCGGTCGGCCATCGAGGCGATGGCACGGCGCATGCTCGAGGAAATCGGCGGCCGGCCGGTGCTGCTGCACAGCGGGCACTTCCGGCTCGGAGACTGATACCGCAGGAGGGCGCATGACACTGCAGGGCAACATTCACGAACGGGACTGGTCGGTCGAAGTGGAGACGCGCCCGTGCGAATCGGGCGAGTTCCGCTGCCGCGTGTCGGTCGAGCACGGCGCCGGCGCCGCGCGGTTTCATCATACGTTCGAGCACAGCCACGCGTATCCGACGGAGCGCGAGGCGATGATCGAAGGGCTGCGGGCCGGCATGACGTGGATCGAGATGAAGGCGTCGCAAACCTTCAACGTATGAACGGTCCCGCGCCAGCCGGGCGCGGGCAGACTATCGGCCGGCAGCGACCGGGCAAGGCGCGCCGCGCCACGGAAAACACGTGCCGCCTCATCATGACGCGGCCGGCACAGGCAAGGCGGTCGACGAGCGGGCGGCCCCGTCAGGAGACACGACATGGGCGTGGGCATGCAGATCGCCTGCCTCGGATTCACGGGTTCGGCAGCGGTCGAGGCCGAGGCCGGCGCGCAACTGGTGCGGCTCGAACGGTTTCGCACGTTGCTCGACGGCTGCCATCTCGCGATCGAAGCGCGCACGGTGGCCGATGGCGCGCGCCTCTACGATGTGCGGCTCGATCTGTCGATGCGCGACGCGGCGCCCAGGTCGCTGCCGCCGTGCGTCGGCGCCGACGTGGACGATACGCTGCGCCGCGCGTTCGCGCAGGCGGAACAGGCGCTGATCGCGTGGCAGTCGGGCGCCGCAGCGGTGGCGCTGCGCGACGCGGCGACCGGCGACGCGCTGCATTGATGCAGCGGCGGCCATCCGCCGCCGCGTGCCGGATTCAGACCCGCGCGAGCGCTTGCGCGTCAATGATGCGCACGCGCTTGCCGCGCGTTTCGACGAGCGCGTCGCGATGGAACCGCGAGAACATCCGGCTGACGGTTTCGAGCTTCATCCCGAGATAGCAGCCGATTTCCTCGCGCGTCATCCGCAGGTTGAATTCGGTCGCCGAATAGCCGCGCGCCTCGAACCGCGACGACAGGTTCAGCAGGAAATGCGCGACGCGCTGCTCGGCCGACATCGTGCCGAGCAACAGCATCTGGCTCGATTCGCGGACGATCTCACTGCTCAGCATCTGGTAGAGAAAGTGCTGCATCGGCTTCATCTCGCGGCACGCGGCTTCGAGCGCGCCGAACGGGATGATGCACACCACGCTGTCCTCCAGCGCGATCGCGTCGCAGCAGTGCTGGCCGCCGCCGATGCCGTCCATGCCGAGCGTTTCGCCGGCGATCTGGAAGCCCGTCACGTGCTCGCGGCCGTCGCGATGCATCATCACCGTCTTGAACGAACCCGCGCGCACCGCATAGATGCTCTGGAACGGATCGTCGGTGCGGAACAGCGCGTCGCCCTGGCGAACCTGCCGCGTCGTGCAGATGATCGCGTCGAGGCGGCCGTATTCGGCGGGGGTCAGGTGCGGCGGCAGGCACATCGAGCGCATCGCGCAGGCCGAACAGCGTGCGGCCGGATGCTTGGCGGCGTCGGCGCGCGCGACCGGGCGCAGGGCAATCGTTGGCCGGGGTACGACGGACACGTCGGCGGCGAAGGCGGTGGCGGTGGACATGAGGCGCTCCGGCTCGTCAGGGGCGGTGGCGGTGCGCGCGAGCGTGCACCAGGGATTCGATGACACGGCATGCGGCGTCGAATTCGACGGTCTTGTCGAAGAAGTAGTCGGCTCCCGCCGTCGCGCATGCCTCTCTGAATGCCGGCGCCGAGTGATTCGTCAGCACGATCGTGACGATGCGCGGCGCGGCCTTCGACAGCATCCCGATCAGGTCGAGACCGCTGCCGTCCGCGAGCCGCACGTCGACGATCACCACGTCCGCGCGACTGCTGCGGATATGCGTCCACGCGTCCTGGCCGTCTTCCGCTTCGCCCACCACGGCAACGCCGCGGATCGCGCCGACGAGCAGCGCGATCCGCTGGCGGACGGCAACCGCGTGATCGACGAGGAACACCCTGAGTGCGGCGGGTGACAGGCTGGCATTCATGCCGGCAGTATCGTGTTGCGCCGCCGAAATTGAAATCGGCCGAATTGGAACTTCGTGTAGGCCGCTTCGACGCGGTGTAGGGCGTTTCCTACACCGCGTACGGGAAATCGCCGCGGGCGATCCCGACAAGTGCGATGCCGCGCGGGGAGCGGCCGAACGGTGGCGCGTCCGGCTCAGCCGGCCTGGCGCGCGGCCAGCGCGTCGCGCGCGGTGCGGCACGCGGCCAGGTCCCATGCGGCGCAGCCGACGCTCTTGAACAGCAGCGGGCCGCCGCGGGAGAAGGTGCCGTTCAGCACGTCGGCGAGCGACGCGACGTGCTGCCAGTCCACCTGCGCGACGATCAGGTCGCCGGCTTCGTGGCGCGCACCGGCCGGATCGTCGACCACGAGCCGGCTGCCCCGCACCGTGCTGGCGTCGATCTCGGCGGCATCCGCGGTGAACGCGCCGACGCCGACCACGAGCCGGCCTGCGCGCGCGGCTTCGCGGTAGACGGGCGTGCGGCTCGTCGTCAGCGTGACGACCACGTCGATCGCGTCGGGTATCGCGTCGCCGTCGAGCGGCGCGAGCCGCGGCGCATGCGCGCGGTGGGCGGCGCAGAAGGCGGCCGCGCTGTCCGCGCTCGTGCCGCGCACCTGAAGGCGCGCGTCCGGAAAGATCGCCGCGAGCGCTTCCGCGTGATTGGCCGCCTGCTTGCCGGTGCCGATCAGCAGGATGTCGCGCGGCGCGGCGCCATGCAGCGCCTGGATGCCGAGCGCGGTGATCGCCGCCGTGCGGCGGCCGGTGACGGTCGGGCCGTCGAGCGCGAAGCGCATTTCTCCGGTGGTGGCGTCGTACGCGGTGACCTGGCCGAGAATCGTCGGCAACCCGCGCGCGCCGTTGCCGGGACACACGTTGACGAGCTTGTGGCTCGCCAGGTCGTGGGCGCTCGACGGCATCGACAGCATCACGCCGCCGCCTTGCAGCGGCACGACCAGGCGCTCGGGGCTGACGATGTCGCCCGCCGCATACTCGGCGACCGCTTGCCTGAGCGTGGCGAGCAACGCCGGATAGTCGAGCAGCGCGGCCGTGTCGGCCGCATCGAAAACGGGAATCGGGGAAAAGGCGGGCATCGTGTACGTCGCAGCGTCGGTGAGCGTGGACGGCGGACGCATGCCGCGCCCGCCACAGGTCTGCCGGATACCGTGACACCGGGCAGTGTGGATCGAATCTATACCACTTGCTGGCGCACGTGCAACCCAGAAAATAAAGCGCTTCGCGGATTTTGGTTCTAATATCTGGCCAGAAGGCTCGCCGCTGCCGCGCTGCCCGCGCGCTCCGGTATAGTGCGAACCCATTTCCAGATCCACGCCCGCGACCGGGCAGGAGCCATCCGATGATGTCCGCGCGTCCCGACACACACGAAGGCGGTTTCAGGCCACTGCAGATCTACGAGCAGGTAGCCGAAAAGATCCGCGACGAAATCCGCGCGGGGCGCTATGCGGCCGAGTCGCGGCTGCCGTCCGAGCGCGAACTCGCGGCACTGTTCCAGGTCGGCCGGCCGGCCGTGCGCGAGGCGCTCGGCGCGCTGCAGAACGAAGGGCTCGTGTTCACGAAGCGCAATTCGGGCACCTACGTCGTCGCGGCCCCGCTCGAGGTGCTGGCGCGGCGCGGCGACGCGCACGCGGCGTCGGAGGCCGACTTCAGCCCGACGTCGACGCTCGACGTGCGGCTGATCCTGGAGCCCGCGATCGCGCGCCTCGCGGCCGCCCATGGCCGCGCCGACCCCGGCGCCGAACGCTATCTCGCGCAGATGGAGACCATCACCGACGTCGACGATCCGCACCAGCGCGCGCTGTGGAACGAGAGCGACCGGCTGTTCCACCGGCAACTCGCGCTGATGACCGGCGACGCGCTGATCGTGAAGATCGCGGACGAAGTCGCGAAGACGATGGACCAGCCGCTGTGGAAGCGGCTGAAGGACGACGGCATCTACGACGCGGGCCGGATCAGGCTCTACGTGTCCGAGCATCGGCTGATCTACGAGGCGATCGTCTCCGGGGATGCCGATGCCGCTGCGTTCTATGTCGAACAGCACATCCGCCGCGTGCGGCGCGACATTGCGCCGAAATGACACGCCTGCGGATGCGATCGTTCTGGTACTCAATATGACCAAAATCCCGATCATTATTTTGAAATTGCTTGCGATGTGACCACGCGTGTCCTACATTGGTTTCACACAAAACCAATCAGGAGACATCATGCGACACCTCGTGACCGCGCTCTCGGTGGCTATTACCGCCGGCGCGCTGACTTCCGCGCACGCGCAGGAAGTCGTGATGATCGGCCATTCGGCGCCCCTCACGGGCCCGCAGGCCGCCAACGGCAAGGATAACGAAAACGGCGCGCGGCTCGCGGTCGAGGAGCTCAACAAGGCCGGCATCAAGGTCGCCGGCAAGACCGTCACCTTCAAACTGGTTTCCGAAGACGACCAGGCCGACCCGAAGGCCGGCGTGCAGGTCGCGCAGAACCTCGTCGACAAGGGCGTCGTTGCCGTGCTCGGGCCGTACAACTCGGGCGTCGCGATCCCCGCGTCGCGCGTGTATTCGACCGCCGGCGTGCCGATCCTGCCGGTCGCGTCGAACCCGGCACTGACGAAACAGGGCTTCAAGAACATCTTCCGGATCGGTGCGAGCGACGAGCAGCTCGGCGGCACGATGGCCACGTTCGCCGCGAAGACGCTGAACGCGAAAACCGCCGCCGTGATCGACGATCGCACCGCGTATGGGCAGGGCGTCGCCGAGCAGTTCATGAACGTCGCGAAGGCGAACGGCATCAAGATCGTCGACCAGGAATACACGAACTCGTCGGCCACCGATTTCCTCGGCATTCTCACCAAGATCAAGGCCGGCAACCCCGACGTGATCTTCCTCGGCGGCTATGCGGCGCAGGGCGCGCCGATGGCCAAGCAGATGAAGCAGCGGGGCTTGCGCGCGAAGCTGCTCGGCGGCGACGGCATCTGCTCGGCCGACATGGGCAAGGTCGCGGGCGACGCGGCGTCGATCGTCTACTGCGCGCAGGGCGGGGTCGCGCTCGAGAAGACGGCGGCCGGCCGCGAATTCCTGAAGAAGTACCACGACACCTATCACACCGATACGCAGGTCTACGGCGTCAATTACTACGACGGGATGAAGCTGCTCGCCGACGCGATGGTCAAGGCCGGCACGACCACCGACAAGGCGAAGCTGAGCGCGCAGCTCGCGAAGTCGAACTACGCGGGCGTCGCGGGCACCTATTCGTTCGACGCGAACGGCGACCTGAAAGGCGCGCCGACCACCGTCTACGTGATCCGCAACGGGCTGCCGGAACCGTACGCGAAGTAATTGCCCGACGGCCCACACGGCCCGTCACCGGACGGCGGCCCGGCCGCCGTCCTTCGTTTCAACGCATCCGATCGACCATGAAAATTTCCCGATCCCTGTCCACCGTCGAAGTGCACACCGGCGGCGAGGCGTTCCGCATCGTCACGAGCGGGCTGCCGCGCCTGCCCGGCGACACGATCGTCCAGCGTCGTGCGTGGCTCAAGGCGCACGCCGACGAGATCCGCCGCGCGCTGATGTTCGAACCGCGCGGCCACGCCGACATGTACGGCGGCTATCTGACCGAGCCGGTCTCGCCGAATGCCGATTTCGGCGTGATCTTCGTGCACAACGAAGGCTACAGCGACCATTGCGGCCACGGCGTGATCGCGTTGTCGACCGCGGCCGTCGAACTCGGCTGGGTGCAGCGCACCGTGCCGGAAACGCGGGTCGGCATCGACGCGCCGTGCGGCTTCATCGAGGCGTTCGTCCAGTGGGACGGCGAGCACGCGGGGCCGGTGCGTTTCGTCAACGTGCCGTCGTTCATCTGGCGACGCGACGTGTCGGTCGACACGCCATCGTTCGGCACCGTGACCGGCGACATCGCGTATGGCGGCGCGTTCTATTTCTATGTCGACGGCGCGCCGTTCGACCTGCCGGTGCGCGAATCCGCGGTCGAGAAGCTGATCCGCTTCGGCGCGGAAGTGAAGGCGGCCGCGAACGCGACCTATCCGGTCGTCCATCCGGAGATCCCGGAAATCAACCATATCTACGGCACGATCATCGCGAACGCGCCGCGCCATGCGGGCTCGACGCAGGCGAACTGCTGCGTGTTCGCGGATCGCGAAGTCGACCGCTCGCCGACCGGTTCCGGCACCGGCGGGCGCGTCGCGCAGCTCTACCAGCGCGGGCTGCTCGCGGCCGGCGACACGCTCGTCAACGAATCGATCGTCGGCACGGTCTTCAAGGGGCGCGTGCTGCGCGAAACGACGGTCGGCGACTTTCCGGCCGTGATCCCGGAAGTGGAAGGCAGTGCGCATATCTGCGGGTTCGCGAACTGGATCGTCGACGAACGCGATCCGCTCACGTACGGATTTCTCGTGCGCTGAGCCGCGGCCCCAGCCGCGCCGCTGTCGCGTCCCGTCGTGTCCCCGTCGCGCGGCGTTCAGGTTGTCGTACCAGGTTTGGCGCGTCGTTCCGGTTGCCGGGCACGCGCCTTTTTTGCGTGAGCGCCGTCGCGACACCGCACCACGTATGCCGGCGCAAGGCCGCAGCGGGCAGGCCGGCCGCGCGAGTTTGGTACGATGCAGCCTTTTCAGCCGAGCCCCACCCGCGTGAATCGCCGAAACGTGTCGTCAGTGCGTGCCTTGTGTGCCAGATGGGTCGCGCGCGCCCAATCCGCCGCGGCGGCCGCCGTCGCGCGAGCCGAGCCTCTCGCCGCCACCGCGTGGCACCATGTCCGCCACCCGACACGCCGTGGCGTGCTGCTCGCGGCCGCCGCCGTGCCGGCGCTGTTCGCGGCGTACGTGGTCGTGCTCATCCCGTTCACGCCGGGGATCGGCGACATCCGCAAGGCGCGCGTCGACCAGCCCGCGCAGGTGCTGTCGGCCGACGGCAAGCTGCTGGCCGAATTCAGGCCGTCGAACCGCGAATGGGTACCGCTCAAGCAGATTTCGCCGCGCATGGTCGACGCGCTGATCGCCACCGAGGATCACCGCTTCTACAAACACCACGGCCTCGACTGGAAACGCACGGCGTCGGCCGCGCTGCATACGTTCTCGGGCAGCCGCCAGGGCGGCTCGACGATCACGCAGCAGCTCGCGCGCAACCTGTATCCGGACGAGATCGGCCGCGCGCCGACGCTCACGCGCAAGGTGAAGGAGGCGATCACCGCGCTGAAGATCGAGGCCGTCTACAGCAAGGACCAGATCCTCGAGACCTATCTGAACACGGTGCCGTTCCTGTACAACGCGTACGGCGTCGAGATGGCCGCGCGCACCTATTTCGACAAGTCGGCCGACGAACTCGACGTGCTCGACAGCGCGACGCTCGTCGGGATGCTGAAGGGCAACAGCTACTACAACCCGGTGCTGAACCCCGAACGCGCGCTGCAGCGGCGCAACACGGTGCTCGGCCAGATGGTGAAGTACGGCAAGCTGTCGCCGGCGCAGTTCGCGCAGTTGCAGCGCCGCCCGCTGCGCATCGACTTCGAGCGCCAGAAGGAGCCGCCCGGGCCGGCGCCGCATTTCGCGCAGCAGTTGCGCAAATGGCTGATCGCGTGGGCCGACCGCAACGACTACAACATCTACTCGGACGGGCTGATCGTACGCACGACGATCGACTCGCGGCTCCAGCAGATGGCGACGCAGGCGCTCACGCTGCAGGGCAATCAGTTGCAGGGCATCGCGAACAACGCGTGGAGCGGCCGCGACGGCTGCGGCACCGACAACGAGGTGTTCCGCACCTTCATGCGCGAATCGCCCGAGTACAAGGCCGCGCAGGACGCCGGCAAGGACGACGCGGCGGCGATGAAGATGCTCGCGGCCGACCGCGGCTTCCTGCGCGCGCTGTGCAAGGCGAAGACCGACGTGCAGGCCGGCTTCCTCGCGATCGATCCGCGTGACGGGCAGATCCGCGCGTGGGTCGGCAGCCGCGACTTCACCCGCGAGCCGTTCGACCACGTCGCGCAGGCGCGGCGCCAGCCGGGCTCGACGTTCAAGCCGTTCGTCTATGGCGCCGCATTCGCGAACGGGATGAAGCCGGAGGATACGTTCATCGATCAACCGGTCGAGATCCCGCTGAAGGGCGGCGAGATCTGGCGGCCGAACGACGACGTGCCGCCGACCGGCAAACCGATGACGCTGCGCGACGCCGTCGCGCTGTCGCGCAACCGGATCACCGCGCAGGTGATGGAGAAGGTCGGGCCGGGCGCCGTCGCGCGGCTGGCGCGCGACATGGGCGTGCGCGAAAGCCCGCTCGAACGCGTGCCGTCGCTCGCGCTCGGCACGAGCCCGGTCACGCTGAAGGAAATGGTCGCGTCGTACGCGACGATCGCGAACGGCGGGCTGTACGTCGAGCCGCAGATGGTGACGCGTATCGAGAACCGCCAGGGCGAGGTGCTCGCCGAATACGCACCGGCGCCGCCCGAGCGTGCGCTCGATGCCGAAACCGACAAGACGCTGCTCGACGTGATGCGCGATGTCGTGACGCGCGGCACGGGCGGCAGCATCCGCACGCGCTTCGGCATCCACGGCGACGTGGCCGGCAAGACCGGCACGACGCAGGACAACGCGGACGGCTGGTTCATCCTGATGCAGCCGGGCCTCGTCGCCGGCGCGTGGGTCGGGTTCGACGACGGCCGCGTGACGCTGCGCAGCGATTACTGGGGGCAGGGCGCGCACAGCGCGCTGCCGATCGTCGGCGATTTCTTCCAGCGCGCGCAGCGCGCCCGGATCGTCGATACCAAGGCGAAATTCGATACCGAGCCGTCGCCGGGCTGGTTCGGGTCGCTGCGCGAGCGCGTGACCGACCTGTTCGACACGTGGTTCCCGCCCGAGGCAAAGAAGGCGCCCGCGCCGGTCAGGACGCAGCGTATCGAGCGTCCGGCCGAGACCGACGAGGGCGCGGCGTCGGCTGCCTCGGCGCCGGATGCCGCCTCCGGCGGGATCGTCGAGGAATGGGTGCCGGCGTCGGAAGTGGCCGCATCGGCCGCGGGGCTGTCGTCGGGCGCGTCGCAGCCGCAGTTTGCGCCGCCGCCGGCGGGCGCCAGTGCGGCGAGCGCAAGCAGCGCCGGTATCGGCGTCGCCCCTTCGGCCGTGCCGGTGCCGCCGCCGGTGTCGGTACCGGCCACCCCTGACGCGACCGGCGCTTCGCAGTAACGAAGCCGTTCAGATTCCGCGCGATGCTGCCGTAATCAAGTTGTCACGACAGCGCGCGCGGTTGCTCCGCGCTTCTCCGATGCGGCTTTCAACCGACTCCGTCGCGCTCGCGCGCGACGACCTTTCCGCGGGTGTCCCGCTCGGCTTCGACCTCTACGACGCCGACGGCGCCGCGCTGCTGCCGGCTGGCACGACGCTGCGCGATGCCGCGCAGCACGCTTTCCTGTTCGACCATTTCCGCCCCGTGCGCCGCCGTGAGGACGCCGACACCGATCCGCACGGGTCCGAGGCGACCGCGCCCGCCATGCGCATGGGCTTGTCGGCGGGCGCCGCGATCGGCATTCGCCGCCGGGTCGGCACGACGCGCGCGCTGCAACGGTGCCGGTTGATCGGCGTCGGCGCGTCGGGGGCGCTGTTCGTCGAGCCGCAGCCCGCCGCCGTGCTCGAGTTCGCACGCGGCGACGACGTCGAAGCAGTGGCAATCGGCCGTGCCGCGGTGTCCCGTTTCGGCGCGACGGTCGAATCGGTGCTGGCGTCGGGCGCCGCGCCGTTCATGATCCTGTCGCCGCCCGGGTTCGTCGACCGGCTGCGCACGCGCGCCGAGCCGCGCGTGCCGGTGCGCATCGCGGCCTGCTGCAACGGCGGAGCGCAGGGGGCGGACGGCATCGGGTTGGTGCACGACATCAGCCTGAGCGGGCTGTCGATCGCCGTCGACCGGCCGATCGCGGCAACCGGCGAGCCGTTGCGCGTGCTGCTACCGTACGAAACCGGCGGCCGCGTCGAGCAGTTGGCGCTCGATGGCACCGTGCGGGCCGTGCATGCCGACCCGGCGGGTCCGGCGCTGACGCTGCATCATGCGGCGTTCGACGACCTCGATGCCGACGACCTGATTCGCCTCAAGGCGTTGCTGTTCGACAGGCAGATGGCGTCGGCGGATAGCGATCGCCTGCGCTGACGCGCGGCCGAGCGCGCCGGATACCGAATCGCGGCATTCGGCACATGCGCGGCGATAATCATCTGACGAATCGACTTATTCCCGGGCGATTGTACGGTTTCGGTCAACAGTGAATTTGCGATTTAAGTATTTACCCTGATAGTCGCGCCTCCTAGACTTCTACTCATGCGCAACGACCTCGAGTCCGAAGCGCCTGACAAAACAATCCTGGAGGTAACGCATCATGAAATCGCTGATCAAGGCAGTTGCACTGGCCGCGCTGGTGGCCGCACCGGTCGTCTCGTTCGCCCAATCGAACCAGCAGCCGCTGACGCGCGCGCAAGTGCGCGCCGAGCTGGTCCAGCTCGAAAAGGCCGGCTACAACCCGAACGACTGGATCAACTATCCGGAGAACATCCAGGCCGCCCAGGCCAAGATCGCCGCCGCGCAGAACGCCGGTGCGCAAGCCGACGCAACCGGCTACGGTTCGAACCCGGTCGCGACGTCGCAGTCGGGCCAGCGCGCGGTCGTGCCGGCTGTCAATGACCGCTCGTCGGTGTACTTCGGCCACTAAGCCCTTCGTGGTTCCGCGGCTCTCGGGGCCGCGGCTGACGCCATAACGAGAAAGCCCGCACGCGTATCGTGCGGGCTTTTTTGCGTCTTCTTCATCGAGTGGCCCGGCGCACGAATTCCAGCGGCCGAACCGGTCGCGGAGAGTCTGCCGCGTGCATGACGACACGCCGGATGCAGGCCTGAGCTGGTTCAACGGCACCTTGCCGTGAACGATCACGCCGCTCGCAGTACCGCACCCGCTGACAATCCGTCGCGCGTGCGCTAGCATCGCGGTCGATGTCGCCGCGGCAGCGCGGCCAATGCACACGGGGCGCAGCAGGGCGCCGGGTTCCACACTTCAACGAACAACAAGGAGCATCCATGCGTGTCTTGACTGGTCTGCTGGGCTCGCTGGCGCTGGTGGCGAGCGTCGCCCATGCGCAGGCGAATTGTGCGGACGCGACGGATCAGGCGACGATGACGGCGTGTGCCGATCGCGCATACAAGAAATCCGACGGAGAGCTGAACCGAACCTACCAGGCCGTCACGGGCCGCCTGCGCGGTGCGCCGCCGCTCGCCGACAAGCTCGTGAATGCGCAGCGCGCGTGGATCGCGTACCGCGACGCCGAATGCCATTTCTCGAGCGCGAATGCCGAGGGCGGCAGTGCGTACCCGATGGTCGTATCGACCTGTCTCGACGATCTGACGAAAGCACGCACGGAAACGCTGAAGGGCTATCTGTCCTGCGAGGAGGGCGACCTCGCGTGCCCGGTGCCCGCGAAGTAACCATTCGGACACGGGCGCGGTGAGGGAGGCCCGCACTGCGCCGGCTGGACGTCGTCCTACACGTCGTCCGCTACACGTCGTCCGCTACACGTCGTCCGTTACACGTCGTCCGTTTCGTCGAGCAGCTTGTGCCGCATCGCGTAACGCACGAGCGCCGCTTCGTGCGGCATCTGCATCTTTTCCAGTATCCGGGTCTTGTAGGTGCTGACCGTCTTCGCGCTCACGCACAGCGCATTCGCGATCTCGGTCAGCGTCTGGCCGGCGGCGATCCGCCGGAACACGTCGAATTCGCGATCGGACAGCCGCTGGTGCGGCAGCGTTTCAGCCGGCTCGTTCAGGCTCTGCGCGAACTGCTCGGCCATCGCGAGGCTCACGTAGACGCCGCCCGACGCCACCTTCGTGACCGCGCCGACCAGCTCCGCGCTCGCGCTTTCCTTCGTCAGATAGCCCGACGCGCCCGCGCGGAACGCCCGCACCGCGTATTGCTGCTCCGCGTGCATCGTCAGCACGAGCACGCGCAGCGCGGGCTTCTCGTCCTTGATCTGCTTGATCAGCTCGACGCCGTTGCGGCCCGGCATCGACAGGTCGAGCACGAGCACCTGCGCGGGCGTCGCCCGCACCAGCGCGATCGTCGACGGGCCGTCGAAGGCTTCGCCGGCCACCTCGAATCCGGTGGCGTTCTGGAGGATGTGCCGCAGACCGTCGCGTACGAGCGTATGGTCGTCGGCGATGAGCACCTTGATCATGTGATGAGCGTGTCCTGTTGAACGGTGGCGAGCGGAAATGCGACGGTGATCGAGAAGCCGCGCGCGAGCCCGGTGTCGATCGTCACGGTGCCGCCCAGCATGTGTGCGCGTTCGCGAATGCCGATCAGGCCGAACGATTTGTCTTCGTGGGCCGGACCGCCGGGCGCCGCGCCGCGGCCGTTGTCCGCGACGCGCAGCACGCAAGAACCTTCCTCGATGTCGAGTCGCAACGCCACGCGCGTCGCGTCCGCATGGCGCGCGACGTTCGTCAGCGCTTCCTGGACGATGCGGAACAGCGTGGTCGCGCCCGCGCTGGTGAACGTGAGGCCGCCCGTCTCGATATGGCGCTCGACATCGATCCCGTAGCGGTTCGTGAAATCGTTCGCGAGCCATTCGATCGCGGGCACGAGGCCGAGATCGTCGAGCATCACCGGCCGCAGGTCGGCCGCGATGCGCCGCACCGACGCGACCGTCGCGTCGATCAGCCGCCGCATACCTTGCAGATGCGTCTGCACGCTTTCGTCGGGTTGCGCGCGGCCGGGCATGCGCAGTTGCTGCTCGACGACCGACAGATCCATCTTCAACGCGGTGAGTTGCTGCCCGAGATCGTCGTGCAGCTCACGCGCGATGCGGGTTTTTTCCTCCTCGCGCACGTTCTGCAGGTTCGCGGACAGTTCACGCAATTCCTCGCGCGATTGCTTCAGCGCGTTCTCGGCCCGCTGCCGCTCGGTGATGTCGCGCAGCATCACCGTATAAAGCTTGCCCGACGCGTCGCGGATCTGCGAAATCGACGCTTCGATCGGGAATTCCTCGCCGTTGGCCCGCAGCCCGAACAGCACGCGCTGGCGGCCCATCTGCCGCTCGGACACGCCCGTCACGCCGAACTGGTCGACGTGTTTCGCATGCGCGGCGCGGAACCGCTCCGGAATGAAGCGCGACAGCGGCGCGCCGATCGCCTCCATCGCGGACACGCCGAACACCTGCTCGGCCATCGGATTGAAGATCACGACGGTTTGCTTTTCGTCGATCGTGATGATCGCTTCCATCGACGAACGGATGATGCCCATCATCCGCGCCTCGTTGAGGATGCCGCGGCTGCTCGCGCCGGCATCGGCGCGGCTGCGCAGCAGCGCATGGACGAGCGCCGCGAACCCGAACGACGCGATCAGCCCGGCGGCGAGCACGGTGCCGGCCGCACGCTGCGCGCCGGTCGCGCTCGGCCGTCCGTCCGCGGAATAGGCGAGCGTCAGCGCGGTGCCGCCGAAATTCAGCACATCGGTACGCCGCATCAGGTCGGGCGACGCCGACGCCTCGTCGGTCGTCGTCTCGACGCTGGCGATCGCTCGCGGATCGCCGCCGGCGGTCATCCACAGGTCGATTCCGCGTTCCGCATCGAGCGCGCGCTCGATCAGGCGCCGCGGGCTCAGTGCCGCGAACAGCACCCCGTCGGCGCCGGCTTCGCGCGCGCCGAAGGGCTTGGCGGCGGCCAGCGGCGAGGTGGCCACGGGCAGGAACAGCGTCAGGGTACGGGCGTCGCGGGAGGTATCGTCGTCGGCGGGGTGAACGCCCAGCGCGATATCGCCGGTCCGCAGCGCGCGCATGAGCGGCGCCGCATCGGACGCGCCGAAACGCACGACCGGCGAGCTCGAGACGGGGGCGCTGAGCGTCGCTGCCGCGAGCGGATCGGCCGGCAGCGGCTTTGCACCGGCCAGCGCACCGCGCGCCGCGGGCGTGAGCGGCGCATAGCCGATCTGCCGGACCGGCGAGCGGCCGCTGTCGAGATCGAGCGTCTCCGCGTATCGGCGCCATTGGCCGGGCGTCATGTCCGGGACGAGCCCGAACGTGCCACGCGCGCCTTCGAGCACGGCGACGCCGGCCTGCAACTCGTGGCGCAGCATCGCCGTCACGTGCGTCGTGCGGCGTTCGAAACGCGTATGAACGGCGCCTTGCCACTGCTCGCGCACCAGCAGCGCGACGCCGAGCGACAGCAGCGCGCCCGCGCACAGCGCGGCGACGCCGACCGCGAGCGGCTGGCGTAGCATGGTCTGCAGGCGCGCGGGCCCTCGGGCGTCCCGCGTCGGGGTTCCACTGGGGGTCATTCGATGGCCATTCTGTTGTTCGGGCTACCCGGGGCACTCGGACAGCGCGGCAAAACCGGGAAAACTCGCACCGGCTGCGTGCAACGACTATTTTGAAGATGAAATTGTGCGCGTTTTACACATTTTTTGTAATGGGGTCGGTTGAAATAGCGGCAAACGGCATGAAGCTGCGGGCGCCGGCTGCGCTTGACGCGCGTCAACGCACGCGTCGGCACGTGGGGCAGACTGTTCGGCAGGCAAGCCGGCACCGGGCCGGCTTGAGGTAACGGGTCGTGATTGCGCAGGGCGCGACGCGCGCCCGGTCGGAGGGACGGACCATGTACAAGCGGATTTTCGTCGGGCTCGACGGCAGCCCGAGCGCGCGTCTCGCGCTGAACGAGGCGATCCGGATCGCGACGGCGTCCGGCGGCGAAGTGACCTGTGCGTACGTCGTCGAACATCGGCCGCAGCTCGTCGACGTTGACGCCGGCTTCGCCGCCGAGCGCGATGGCGATGTCGCCGCGACCGATGCCGCGACGCCGGTGCTCGACCACGCGAAAGCGGTGCTCGCGCAGCAGCATGTGCGGGGCACGGTGCGTGCGCTCGACGCGTACGGCGAGGACATCGCGACGGTACTGATGCGCACGGCGGCCGAAGCCGACGCCGACCTGATCGTGATGGGTACGAGCGGGCGGCACGGCCTGCGCAGGCTGTTGCTCGGCAGCGTGGCGGAATCGCTGCTGCGTGCGGCCGACCGGCCGGTGCTGCTGGTGCGGCACGGCGAGCCGGGCGCGTCGGCGACCGCGTAAGCGACGGCGTACGGCGGCCGCCGCTGCGGCACGAGGGCCCGCAGTCGACAGGATGCCGCGCGGCATCCCGGATGTCTGCGTGAGCGGGCGTGCTGCGCCGTCGCGTCGTCCAGCACGGCGCGGCGGGCGCCGACGAGACGCTCGCCTGCATGCGATTGCGCGTCGACGGTTGCATCCGGGCACGCAGTTCTGGCAGCATCGGCCGGTGTCCGCTTGTTCGCCGCGCGCATGGCCGCGGCGATCGACGCACGGACATCCGGCGGCACCCGGTCGCCTGAATCGAGATCGGGCGATCCGCCGGATGCCGGTTTCCCACCTTACCGACGTCATTTGCCATGCCGATTTCCGCGACCGACCTGATTCGCCAGTTCGACCTGCAGCCGCATCCCGAAGGCGGCTATTTCCGTGAAACCTACCGCGCGACCGATTCGGTCGTGCGTCCGGCCGACGGTGCGCCGCGTGCCGCGTCGACCGCCATCTATTACCTGCTGTGCGACGGCGCGTATTCGTCATGGCACCGCATCCGCTCCGACGAGGTCTGGCATTTCTATGCGGGCGATCCGATCGAAGTGTGGGTGCTCGACGCGCGCGACGGGTTGACGATCCACCGGCTCGGCAACCCGCTCACGCATCCCGGCACCGTGTTCCAGGCCGTGGTGCCGGCCGGAAGCTGGTTCGGTGCGCGCTGCGCGTCGCCGGCGCACGTCGCGCTCGTGGGCTGCACGGTTGCGCCCGGGTTCGAGTTCGCGGAATTCGAGCTGGCCGATGCGGCCGCGCTGGCGGCCGAGTTTCCCGATTACGCGGAGCACGTCGCGCAACTCGCGCAACGCTCCGACGTGTGACCGTCACAGTCGCGTCACGCCGCGTGCAACGCCCGTGCCGACGGCTTGCGTTCCGCGCGGTCGAGGTCAAACCCGTTTAGAATGCGTACGATGCACCGGTCGGTCGCGGACGTGCCGCGGCGGCCGGTGCGCTGCCGTACCGACGGCCCTGTCGCGCGGCCCGCATGTCTTCCAGGAGCGCCGCCGTGTGGCACTTTCCCATCGCTATTCCATCGTCGCTCGGCCCGTGGGCCGTGTTCGCGAGCGTGTTGATCACGCAGCTCGGCGTGCCGGTGCCGGCCGTGCCGATGCTGATTCTCGGCGGCACGATGGCGGCGATGGGGCAGGCGTCCTGGGTCAGCATGTTCGCGGCCGCGATCGGTGCGACGATGCTGGCCGATTCGCTGTGGTTCTTCATGGGCCGCACGCGCGGCCGGCGCCTGCTGAACGGCCTCGTGCGTTTCTCGCTGTCGCTCGACACGACGCTGCGCTTCGCGCGTAACGTATTCGAAAGGTACGGCGCGCCGCTGCTCGTGCTGTCGAAATTCCTGCCGGGTCTCGGCCTCGTGTCGGCGCCGCTGCTCGGCACGACCGCGATCGGCATCGGCGTGTTCCTGTTCTGGGATCTGGCCGGCGCGTCGCTGTGGGCGGCGTTCTGGCTGATCGGCGGTGCGGCCATTCACGACCAGATCGTCCAGTTCGTGTTGTGGGTGCGCGCGAGCGGCGGCACGATTCTCGACGCGTTCCTCGCGATCTTCATCACGTTCCTGCTGTACCGCTGGGTGCGCCGCGTACAGTTCCGCCGCTATCTCGCACAGGTGCGCATCTCGCCGCCGCAGCTCGTCGAGATGATGACGTCCGACGAACCGCCGCTGATCTTCGATGCGCGGCCGAAGGCGATCCGCGACCGCGAGCCGTACCGGATCGCCGGCGCGGTGCCGGTCGATCTCGATTCGCCGGACCTGCTCGACCCGGAAGTGCTGAAGCGGCCGATCGTCGTCTATTGCGTGTGTCCGAACGAGGCGACTGCGAAGCGGCTCATCGCGAAGATGCAGCGCAAGAAGATGATCCACAACATCCGGGCGCTGAAGGGCGGCCTCGATGCGTGGGAAAAGCATGGCTATCCGGTCGAGCCGCTGCCGGCCGATCTGGATTCGTCGCGGTATTTCGTACGGCCCGAGCAGGGCGGGCTGGAGGGCGAGTATACGGTGCGGGCGACGTTGTCGAAATAAATACGCACACCGTTTTACGCGGATTTAAATCCGGTCACCCATTTCGCCCGCCGCGATTCTCCCAAAATCGCCTGGCGTGAAACCGCCGATCC
Source organism: Burkholderia sp. E168m22 (assembly GCF_001319805.1). NCBI lineage: Bacteria > Pseudomonadati > Pseudomonadota > Betaproteobacteria > Burkholderiales > Burkholderiaceae > Burkholderia > Burkholderia sp. E168m22. Next base: position 35,931 of record NZ_BBSK01000090.1, on the reverse strand, counting down.
TCCCTATAATCCCGCCTGCATATTGCGTGCGCGAAATGGCGCACATTCGACGCGCGTTCGTTCGCGCCGAAAGCGATGAATCCCGTTGCCGCTCGTCACGCGCACAGCCGCGTCGCGCGGGCCGCTCGGGTGTATTCGGTGAAAGGCTCGATCCGTTTTTCCGGATTGTTCCGGAAAGGTCGGATAATCCGCAGCAATTCCATCCGGATTGACGCGGTATCCGTGTCGTTTCTTATTCGGAAATCGACAGCGGCGATTATTTCGTTTTCGGCTGCCACAATCGGCATGAACGGGCGCGCATGGTCATCGATACAATGACGGCGGCCCGCTCGCGGCTGCCAAGGAGACGGATTTGAAACAACCAGAAGACCAGCTGCACCGCGGGCTGGAAGAGCGGCACATCAACCTGATGGCGCTCGGCGCGACGATCGGCGTCGGCCTGTTCCTCGGCTCGGCCACCGCGATCCGCACGGCCGGGCCGGCCATCCTGCTGACCTACCTGCTGGGCGGCCTCGCGATCTTCCTGATCATGCGCGCGCTCGGCGAGATGGCGATCACCAACCCGGTCGCCGGCGCCTTCAGCCGCTATGCGCGCGACTACCTCGGCCCGCTCGCCGGTTACCTGACCGGCTGGACCTACTGGTTCGTGTGGATCGTCACCTGCATGGCGGAAATCACGGCGGTCGGCGTCTACATGCACATGTGGTTCCCCGGCGTGCCGAACTGGATCTGGGCGCTCGCGGCGCTCCTCGCGATGGGCTCGGTGAACTTCATCGCGGTCAAACTGTATGGCGAATTCGAATTCTGGTTCGCGCTGATCAAGATCGTCACGATCGTGCTGATGATCATCGGCGGCGGGCTGATGATCGCGTTCGGTATCGGCAACGGCGGGGTCGCGACCGGCATCTCGAACCTCTGGTCGCACGGCGGCTTCATGCCGAACGGGATCAACGGCGTGATCGCCGCGCTCCCGATCGTGATGTTCGCGTATCTCGGCGTCGAGATGCTCGGCCTCACGGCCGGCGAGGCGCGCAACCCGGAGAAGTCGCTGACGAAGGCGGTGAACTCGGTGTTCTGGCGCGTGCTGATTTTCTACATCGGTGCGCTGTTCGTGATCATGTCGCTCTATCCGTGGGACCAGATCGGCACGCAGGGCAGCCCGTTCGTGATGACGTTCTCGCGGCTCGGCATTCCGGCCGCCGCCGGCATCATCAACTTCGTCGTGCTGACCGCGGCGCTGTCGTCGTGCAACAGCGGCCTGTTCAGCACCGCGCGGATGCTCTACAACCTCGCGCAGCAGGGCCAGGCGCCGGCCGCGCTCGGTCGCGTGAACCGCAGCGGCGTGCCCGTGTACGGCGTGGCCGTGTCGGTCGCGCTGCTGCTGATCGGCGTGTTGCTCAACTATCTCGCGCCGCAGCACGTGTTCACGTGGCTCACGTCGGTGTCGACGTTCGGCGCGATCTGGACGTGGTGCGTGATCCTGATCGCGCAGATGCGGTTTCGCCGCACGCTGTCGGCCGACAAGGTCGCGCGCCTGCCGATTCGCGTGCCGTTCTATCCGCTCGGTTCGTTCGTCGCGCTCGGCTTTCTCGTGCTGGTCGTCGTGTTGATGGCGTTCACGCCCGATACGCGCGTCGCGCTCGTGATCGGGCCGGTGTGGATCGTGCTGCTCGGGATCGCGTACGCGCTGTTCTACGCGAACCGTCCGGCCGCGTCGATGCCGACGAAGTCGTAAACGGAGGGAGCGGGCAGGGCGCCGCATGATCGTTGATCGCGATCATGCATGCGCGGGCCGGACGGCCTATGCTGAACGAACGCATTGCTTGTCCGCGCTTCGCGTGGCATCCCCCGATCCCCGCGACCGCGGCGGCTGTCCGGCCGCCGCGCGCCGCTGCCGCGCGAAGCTTCCGTCGTCGTTCAGCGACGACGCGCACGCACGGAGATCTTCGCCATGCAGACTGCCCAGTCCATTCCGACGCTCGCGCGGATCGCGCTGGCCGTCGACCCGACGCCCGAATCGCTGACCGCCGCGCGCTATGTGCGCACGCTGCTGCGCCCCGGCATGCGATTGCGCATCATTTGCGCGATCGACAATCCGCGCCTCGTGTTGCCGGACATTCCGCGCATCGACGCGCTGCTGACGTCCGCGCGCGAGGACATGATGCGCGAAGCGCAAGCCACTTGCGCGCGAATCGCGGCGCTGTTCGCCGACAGCGGCAGCGAAGTCGAACAGGCGGTCGTCGATACGTCGGTCACGGGCGGCTCGGTCGTGGACGCACTGGTGAACGATACGTCGACGTGGCACGCGGACGTGCTGGCGATCGGCGCAAATCCGCATCACGGGCTGTTGCGGCTCGTCGAAGGCGCGATGTCGGACACGCTGACGAAACGCGCGCGCTGCGCGCTGCTGATCGTGCCCGGCACCTACGCACGGCCGACGGACGGCACGCTGCAGCGGCTGATGTTCGCGGTCGACGGCAGCGAGCCGTCGCTGCATGCGGTGCGCGTCGGCCTCGGCTTCGCCGCGCCGGGGACGTTGCTGTATGCGGCGTACGTGATCGACCGTGCGGTTCGTCTGACCGATGTCGTGCCGGTGCGCGCGCTCGAGGATGCGTATCGCGCGGAGGGCGAGGACGCGCTCGCGAAGATCGGCCCGTTGTTCCACGCGACGGGCAATCCGACCAAGCGCGGCATCGTCGAAACGCATCCGACCAGCGATGACGTGGCCCATGCGCTGATGCGCGATGCCGTGCACTGGCGGGCAGAGCTGCTGGTGGTCGGCACGCATGGCCGTCGCGGCATCGCCGCCTGGTTGATCGGCAGCGTCGCACGACGCGTGGCGCACCTCGCGCAGGTGCCCGTGCTGCTGGTGCGTGGTGTGGAGTGAATCGCGCGTCGTTGCGATCGATGCGGCTCAGGATTGACCTGCATCAGAAACGCGACGCGCATCGCGTGAGACAGTGATGGAACGTCCGGTGGCGCGGCGGGTCTGTCGTGCTCGCACACGATCCCGCGCCTGCATGCGGGTAGCCATTTCCGCCGCATTCGCTTCCGTCACATCATTTCAGGAGCCGCGCCACGGGTTTATACGGCGCGTCATCCGACCGGGAACTCTCTGGCACGAGGGTAGGCAACCGACGGTTGCCTTGGAGGACGGGCGGGGTGCAAGTCACCCCGTCCGCTTTCCGCCTGGCCCCGTCGAATCCATTTCCGCAGCAAGGGGGTTGAATGCGGCCGCGTCGAGCGGCACATCATCGCGCGCGTTCGCTTCGATATGGATCGCGACGAACATGGACGCGTGCACGCAGCGCGCCGGTATGGCAGCCGCGCCGTGGCGCACGCAGCCATTGCACGGGACAGAGGTCAGAGGGTACGAAGAATGGATCGCAGGTCGTGCCGACGGCCCGCGCCGCGTCGTACCCGCACATGCGGACGCACGGCATGCAGCGGCGCGCACGCGCTGCACGTGCGGCTACGCAGACGATTCGCATGCGGCCAGCCGGGGCGCGCCTTGCGACGCAGCTCCGATCCGGCCGGCGCATCGGCCGCGTGTCGCGCGCAGAGCGCCGCGGCGAACCGCTGCAACGCGAGGACGGACCCCGCGACGCTCTGGTATTTTTCGCGGCCGATCTGCCCGTCGAGCGTGACGAGCAACCCGGCCTCGCGTGCGAGCGCGAGCAGGGTGTCGAGATCGTCGGACGGACGGTTGCCAGCCGACGCGGCCCGGGCGGGCAGGGCGTGCGCGTTGCCCGACGCGCGCCGCTGGCCGTCCCGGCCCGGTAAGTTGCGATGTGCCATGGTTGGTCTCCTGCGCCGGACCCCGCGTGCCGGCTCGATGGCCGACTGAGCGATGTTCCGGTATGAACGCCTGGTTCATGTGATCAGTATCGTGTGGCGAGGGCGCGCTGCCAAGCGGCGCGCGCTGAAGTCGCTGTCAGGAAATTGCGCGACGCGTATCGGAATCCGCTGACACGCGCGGCGGCCGGCCGGTCCGGCGCGTTCGTCCCCCATGAATGAACGGCACGCGGCGGGCGCCGCTTGACGCGTGATTTCGGCCGGTCTAAGTTCGCTTCTGCATCGGCGTCGCCCGGCGTTCCATCCGCCGCCCGTCGCCAGTGCCGCGCCCGGGGTGGCGTGGCAGGGCTTTCAGTTTCGTTCGCGGGCCATGTGCATCGCGAACCCCGCGCGGCCGGTTCGGTACGGCCAGTTTGGCAACGAACCGGCGCGGCGGCACGCAATGTGCCGTTGATCGCGCGCAAACACGCGTCGGCGCATCGTACGCCGCCCGTCTATCCAGTCTTTAAGCTTCCAGTACCGTCATCTTTTCGTTCCTCGACCGTCAGGAGTTCGTCGATGTCCAAGGACAATTTGCTCGATTCACTCAAGGAAGCCGCCGAACAGCGCGCGATCGGCGCGGATCAGCTGCGTGCAATGCTCGACGACGAAGTGCGCGCGCTGTCGTCCGGTGCGCGCGTGCACGACTACATCCACGTGTTCGCGATCCGGAATCTGCGCGAGCGGATGCGCCGGAAGGACGACTTCGACCGCGATACCCGGGCCGACGCGGCACCTGCGGACGACGATCCGCGTCCGAGCCATCGGTTGTAGCGGAGGGGAGCCGGGCGCCGAGACCGGCGCGCCGCCCGTCCATCGAATCCGGCCATCCTGACGATTCGCCGACAGGCGTCGACGCGTTTCGTCATACGTTTCATTGAATTGTCACAACGACCTCAAGTAAGCGGTGCGATTTGCCGTTTACCCGGTGAATTCGTCCACCGGGCGTTCCCGCTCCCTTACCGAGTCGTTGCCATGTTCTCGTCCATTCGCGCCCGCATCCTCGCCGCGTGCGTCGCCATCGTCGTATTCGCGCTGGTCGCGTCGACCCTGATCAACTATTTCATCGCACGCTCGTACAACGACGACGCGATCGACCGCAACCTGACCTCGGTCGCCAGCGGCCACGTGGTCGGGATCGCCGACTGGGTCGCCACCCGCAGCCGGATGATCGCGTCGCTGCAGGACGCCGCGCTGACGCCCGATCCGCTGCCCGTGTTCAAGCAGATGGCCGCGGCCGGCGGCTTCACGAACGTCTATGCGGGCTACGCCGACAAGGCGTTCCACTTCTCCGACCCGACCGGCATCCCGCCCGATTACGACCCGACCGGCCGCCCGTGGTACAAGCAGGCCGCGCAGGCCGGCAAGCCGGTCGTCACGCCGCCGTACGTCGATGCCGGCACGGGCAACCTCGTCGTCACGTTCGCGGTGCCGATCCTGCGCGACGGCGCGCTGAAGGGGGTGGTCGCCGCGGACCTGTCGATGGACAGCGTGATCGCCAACGTGAAGTCGATCCGCCCGACGCCGACGAGCTTCGGGATGCTGGTCGACAGCAGTGGCCACGTCGTCGCGCACCCGGACGCCAAGCTCACGCTGAAGCCGGTCGCCGACGTCTCGCCCGAACTCGGCTCGCTGGGCGTGGCCTCGATCGCGGCGGCGAATGCGCCGGTCGAGGTCGGCGTCGGCGGCGACGCGAAGCTGGTGCGCGCGAAACCCGTGCCGGGTACCGACTGGTACGCGCTGGTGCTGCTCGACAAGACCGAAGCGACGGCCGGGATGCGTTCGCTGCTGACCGCATCGCTGATCACGCTCATCGTGATCGTCGGCGTGGCGTCGCTGATCATCGGCGCGATCACCGCGACCGCGTTCCGCCGCCTGTCGCAGGTGCGCCAGGCGATGGCCGCGATCGGCTCGGGTGCCGGCGACCTGACGCGGCGCCTGCCGGCCGACGGCCGCGACGAAGTCGCCGACATCGCGCGCTCGTTCAACAGTTTCATCGACAAGCTGAACGACGTGATGCGCCAGATCCGCGACGCCAGCGAATCGGTGCGCACGGCCGCGAACGAGATCGCGGCGGGCAACCAGGACCTGTCGTCGCGAACCGAGTCGGCGGCGGCGAGCCTCGAGGAAACGGCCGCGTCGATGGAAGAGATCACCGCGACCGTCGGTCAGTCGGCGGCGGCCGCCGGCCAGGCCGACGAACGTGCGGCGGCCGCGTCGCGGATCGCGTCGCACGGCGGCGTGGTCGTGTCGGACGTGGTCGCGACGATGGGGAAGATCGAGGAAGCGTCGGGCCGGATCGGCGACATCATCGGCGTGATCGACGGGATCGCGTTCCAGACCAACATCCTCGCGCTGAACGCGGCCGTGGAAGCCGCCCGCGCGGGCGAACAGGGCCGCGGCTTCGCGGTCGTCGCGCAGGAAGTGCGCAGCCTCGCGCAGCGCAGCGCGCAGGCCGCACGCGAAGTGAAGGTGCTGGTCGAATCGACGGTCGCGAGCGTGTCGGCCGGGTCCGGGCAGGTGCGCCAGGCCGGCGACACCATGCGCGAGATCGTGTCCAACGTGTCCAACGTGACGACCATCATCTCCGAGATCACGCACGCGGCGAACGAGCAGACGCGCGGCATCCAGGAAGTAAACCGCGCGGTCAGCCAGCTCGACGAAATGGTGCAGCAGAATGCAGCGCTCGTCGAACAGTCGACTGCGGCGGCCACCGCGCTGCAGTCGCAGGCGAACGCGCTGGCGACGACGGTCGGGCAGTTCAAGGTCGCCTGACGCAACTGGCGGCCGACGGCCCGCGGCATGCGGGCCGCGCCGCTCACGAATCGTCCTGGTCGCGCATCAGCGCGAGCCGGTTGTAGAGCGTCTTCAGGCTGATGCCGAGCGCCTTAGCCGCGCGCGGCTTGTTACCGTCGAAGTGACGCAGCGTCTCCGCGATGAAGCGTTGCTGCGCATGGTGCAGCGTCGCACCGACCGGCAGCGCCATCGCGCCTTCCGACGTGCTCTCGGCTGCCGGCAGCGCCTGCTTCGGCAGCGCGACGTCGATGCCTTCGTCCGCCAGGATGTACGCGCGCTCGATCGTGTTGTGCAGTTCGCGCACGTTGCCGGGCCACGAATACGTGCGCAATGCGGCGATCGCCGCGTCGGTCAGCCGCTTGTGCGCGCGATGTCGCGCATTCAGCGTGTCGACGAATTCCTGCGCGATCGTCTCGACGTCGCCGTCGCGCTGGCGCAGCGGCGGCACGTAGATCGCGAACGCGGCGAGCCGGTAGAACAGGTCCTCGCGCAGCCGGCCGTCGCGCACCGCCTCGGCGGGATTGTGGCGAGTGGCCGAGACGAACCGCACGTCGATCGGAATCGGCTCGGTGCCGCCCACGCGCACGATCGTGTTCGACTCGATCGCCCGCAGCAGCTTCACCTGCAGCGCCGCCGGCATTTCCGCGATTTCGTCGAGCAGCAGCGTGCCGCCGCGCGCGGCTTCGAAGAAACCTTCACGCTGCGTGATCGCGCCGGTAAAGCTGCCTTTTTCGTGCCCGAACAGTTGCGCCTCGGCAAGCTCGGCCGGAATCGCGCCGCAGTTCATCGGCACGAACGGGCCGTCACGCCGCGCGCTCAGATCATGCAGCCGACGCGCGACGATATCCTTGCCGACCCCGCTTTCGCCGGCAATCATCACGCTCGCGCGGGTCGGCGCGATTTTCTCGATACGGCCGAGCAGCGTGCGCATCGCGGCGGACCGGCCGGACAGCCGGCGACCGTCTGCACGCTGCTTCGTCCGGTTGGCGGATTCACCCATAGGCGTTCGCGGGCCGTTTTGAAAAACGGCATCACACGTTCCGTTGATTGCAATATTTATCATCGACAGCGAAACGACCGCGAAGGTGCCGCCGAATAGAAATTTCCAATGTGCGCAGCGTGAACGAAAGAAACGGGCGATCACTTTTTTGCAGGCCGTGCCGTGACGCCACGTCCGCGTCGGAACCGGCGCTTTTTTACAGAAACCCGATGAAAAAAGCGGCCGGCCACACATTACGGCGGCGTGCGACGGCGCGGGGACGCGAGGGAGACGATCCACCACGCAGCCAGTGCGGGCGCAGCGCCCAGCGGCCATTGCCGCGACCGTGAGGTGCGAGCGCCATCAGGTACGTTGTTTGCTGGCGTTTTCACGCTCGCCCGGCGCGTTCGACGGCACGCCGCATGGCCGACAGGGGGCATGCCTCCGCACGACGACAGCCGGCGCGATGCAAGGATGCAATGACGACTCTGACCCGTGAGGTGTTCCGGCAAGGTGCATGGGTCGTACTGGCCGTCGGGCTCGCGACCGCGCTGCAGGCGTGGGCGATTCGGGCTGTCGGCGAGCACGCGCCCTTTGCGCCGCTGCCTTTTTACGCAGGTGTGGCGGCCGCCGCATGGCTGACGTCGTTCGGCGGCGGCCTCGCCGCGACCGCCGCCAGTGTCGGCGTGATCGGCGCATTGTGGTGGCGCGACGCGCCGCTGGCGACGCTGTTGGCGCAAGCCGGCGCGTTCGTCGCGATCGGCTTCGTCGAATGCGTGCTGGTGGCGACCGTGAAGCCGCTGCTCGCGAATGATCGATTGCGGGACATCGGCGACGACGATAGCGATCCGTACCCGTCGCACCGCGAGCCGTCGTCCGTCGCGAGCCTCTCCGGCGACGGGCTGCTGCGCCGGGTGGTCGACGCGTCGCCCGATGCAATCGTCGGGACCGATGCCGCGCGCAGGATCACCAGCTGGAATCCGGCCGCGGCCAGCATCTTCGGCATCGATACGGCCCAGGCGAGCGGCCGCGACATCGTCACGATGATCGCGCCGCGCTGGTTGCGCCGGCACGCGGTGCCCGCGTCGTTCGCGGACCTGCGCGCGCCGGTCGGGCCGCTCGACGTACTGTGCGTGCGCTCCAACGGCGGCCGTTTTCGCGCCACCTTCGCCGCGTCGCCGATCGTCGACGCGCAGGGCCACTGCGCGGGCCTGTCGCTGACGCTGCGCGAAGCGGGCGAACGCCGCCGCAACGAACGCCACCACCTTCGCTCGCTGCGCGGCGCCCGCGACGCGCGCGTGCAGGCCGACGCGTCGAACCGGCTGAAGGACGAGCTGCTGGCGACGGTGTCGCACGAGCTGCGCACGCCGCTGAACGTGATCTACGGCTGGGTCGAGGTACTGCGCAACGCCGACGGGCAGGGCTTCGCGCAGCAGGCGGTCGACGCGATCGATCGCAGCGCGCGGTCGCTGTCGCACATGGTCGCCGACCTGCTCGACGCCTCGTCCCTCGCGACCGGCCGGCTGCGCCTCGAACGAGTACCGGTCGATCTCGTGCGGATCGTGCGCGACGCCGCGCGTGAACTCGACGCGACCGCCGAGGCGAATGGGCTCGTGCTGTCGACGGAATACGCGATGCCGGCCTGCGTGATTCCCGCGGACGGCGAACGCCTGCGCCAGGTCCTGTCGAACCTGCTGTCGAACGCGATCAAGTTCACGCCGCCGGGCGGCCGCATCAACGTGTCGCTGACGCGCGCCGGCGAGCGCGTGCGGCTGTCCGTCTCCGACACCGGGCAAGGCATCGCGCCGGAATACCTGCCGCACCTGTTCGACACGTTCAGCCGGCCGGAAGGCGCGTTCACGTCGCCGAAGCGCGGTTTGGGGCTCGGCCTGTCGATCGTGCGCAACATCGCGCAGCTGCACGGCGGCGAGGTAGTCGCGACGAGCGCGGGCGCCGGGCGCGGCATGACCGTCACGGTGACGCTGCCGGCCGGCTGGGACGCCGACGATCCGACGGAGCAGCCGTCGCGGGCGAAGGGCGCGTCCGACACGGTCGCGCTCGACGGCCAGCGCGTGCTGGTGGTCGACGACGACGCAACGTCCCGGACCAGCCTCGCGGCGGCGCTCGAAACGATGGGCGCACAGGTATCGACCGCGCGGTCGGGGCACGATGCGCTCGAAGCGGTGGAGCGGCAGCCGCCGAGCGTCGTGCTGTCGGATCTCGCGATGCCGGACGGCGACGGTTACTGGCTGCTGGACCGGATCCGGCGCTTGCCGAACGGCGGCGGACATCTGCCGGTCGTCGCGGTGACCGCGCACGCCGGCAAGGCCGACCGGCGCCGGGTGATGGCCGCGGGGTTCGATGCGTATCTGTGCAAGCCGGTCGACATGCCGACGCTCGCGAGCGTGATCGTCGACGTCGTACCGGATGACGCGGGCGACACGGGAGACACGGCAGACGGGAAGCCGCGCGAGCGGTAGCCAGCCGTATCCATACGGCGCGGCGGCGGGTCGATCGCATACGAAAAAGGAGGCACGATGGACGCAACGGAAAACACGCGGCACGACCGCACCGGCGGCAAGCCGGCGCGCACGCGACGCAGGACGCCGGCCGTGCCGATCGCGAGCATACTGATGCTGTCGTGTGCATGGATCGCGACACCCCGCTACGCATGGGCCGAGGAGGGCACGCGTGCGAAGCTCGCGAGCCAGGCGTCGGCCGTCGGGGGCCAGATCCGCGATGCGACGCTCGCGTCCCGTGTCAGGGCCGCGCTCGTCGCCGAACGCGGCCTGGCCTCCGGCGACGTCGACGTGCAGGTGCGCGACCGCGTGGCCGAACTGACGGGCAACGTGCCCGACGAACGGCAACGCGCGACCGCGATCCGCGTCGCGCACGACGTCAGCGGCGTGAGCGGCGTGCGCGACAAGCTGCAGATCCGCCGGAAGTAACGTGATGCGCGGGCCAGCGCCGGGCCGATCGGGCGTCGCGCGCCCGCGACCCTGCGCGTCACCGGGCAGGAGGTTCGACATGGACACCATCATCGCGGGCCGTTTCTCGCGGCTCGAACAGGCGGAACGCTGCGCGGAGCAATTGCGCGGCCACGCCATGCACCGGGACGACGTGAAGGTCTTCTTTCTCAATCCGCCCGGACAGCACGCACTGTTCTGGCTTGGCGGCGACGTCTATGCGGACTCCGCCGCGCGGCCGGGCGGCCTCGGTGCGCTGGAAGGCGTGGCCATCGGCGCGATCGTCGGGCTCGCCGGGGCCGCGCTGCTGTATCTGGGCGGGCTGCATTCCCCGCTCGCGTGGATCGGCGTGCCGCTTGTGGGCGGCTATGTCGGCGCGTTGTGCGGCGCGCTCGGCCGGATGCGCGGCGATGCGCCGGAAGGGCACGGCGCGCTGAAGCAATGCGAAAACGGGGTGGTGCTGGCCGCGCACGTGACGCGGCGCACGATCGCGTTCGCGGAGCGGACGATGCTCGCCGCCGGCGCGCTGTCGGTGGAGCGCACCGAGGGCGCTTGGGACAACGGCGCATGGACCGATTTCTTCTCGTCGGCCCATCGTCCCGCGTGACGGCAAGCCGCACCGAGGACCCGCTCCGTCGCACGACACGGAGGCCCGGATGAGCACAAACCGAACAATCCGGAGGATGAAGCGGGGCGGGCGTCGGCCAGTGGCGGTCGTCACGCTGACTGCCGCCGCCGGCGTCCTGACGTTCGCGCTCTCGCACGCGCAAGCGCCGCCCGCTTCGTCCGCGCAGGTCGCGCCGGGCGTCATCCGTCCCGGCCCCACCGCCGACGAGCCCGGCCTGACGCAGCGGCCGATCGGCATCGACGCCGAGTTCGTCGACAAGGCCGGCATGATCGGCAAGGTGGAGCGACAGGCCAGCCAACTCGCGCTCGACCGTTCGTCGAACGCGGACGTGAAGGCCTTCGCGCGCCGGATGCTCGACGATCACGCGCGTATCGCGGACGAATTGCGCCACATCGGTGCGCAGAAAGGCGTGCCGGTCCAGACGCGGATGCTCGTCGATCCGGCGGTCACGGCATTGCGAGCGAAGGAAGGGCGCGCGTTCGATACGGCGTACGTGGCGCTGGCCGGTCCGCCCGCGCACGAAGCGGCGATCCGGCTTTACGAAACCGAGGCGAAAGACGGCCGCGACCCGCAGCTTCGCGCGTTCGCGGCCCGCACGCTGCCGGTGTTGAACGCACACCTGAACGCCGCGCGGCAACTCGCGAAGAGGGTGGCCGCCGCGCAGTGACCGGCCTTCCGGCCGGCAGGCTTCAGTGGTGCCGCGTGCCGTCTTCGGGGCCGCCCGGCGACGCCTCGTACGGCGGCGAATCGAGCGCCGTTTCGCCTTCCTCGATCAGCCAATACGGCGAGCTGCCGTAGTACGCATGCAGTGCTTCGGCCCACGCGGGGTCGGCCATCGCCGGCCACCGGCCTTTGTCGAAGCCGGGCGCCTCGCGCACCCGTTCGGTATCGACGGGCAGCACGAAGCATTGGCGCTCGGCATCGAGCACGAGCGCATTCCACGGCACCGCGAGCAGCTTGTCGCCGATCCCGAGCAGGCCGCCGGACGACACCACCGCATACGCGATCCGCCCGGCGCGCACGTCCAGCATGATGTTGGCGATCTTGCCGATATCGTCGCCGTCGATCGTCAGCACGCGATCGCCTTCGAACGTGCTGGCGGCCATCACGTCGGGGCCTGGCCCACCTGCGGCCGTGCGCGGATTCGCGCCGACGATGCGCGACGGTTTGTCCGTTGTCATCGAAAACCTCCTGGTCGAAGCGGCAACCCGGTCCGCGCGCAAATTCATTGCGCGCGTATTTCGTCGGGGCAACAGGCCGCGCGGGATGATGGGGGGACGCCAGTCGGTCAGCGGCGGCGCGGCAACGACACGTCCTCGAGCGTATTGGCGAGCTCGTCGCGCGCCGGGCCGCCCGCGCGCGTCGCGATGTCGCCGAGCGACACCATGCCGACGAGCTTCAGACTGCGATCGAGCACCGGCAAACGGTGCAACTGCACGTCGGCCATCCGTTGCTGGACGTCGCCGACGCCGTCGTCTTCGATGCACCACTGCACGGGCCTGGACGCGACCGCCTGCACGGGCGTATCGGGCGAGTGGCCGTGCGACAGCGCCCGCACCGCGAGGTCGCGATCGGTCACGATCGCGACGAGTTCGGTGCCGTCGCAAACCGGCAGCACGCCGATATCGAAGCGCTGCATCAATTCGGCCGCATGGCGAATCGTGTCGGTCGGCGCGACGCACACTACGTCGCGCGACATGATCTCGTTGACGCGATACATGAACGCCTCCTTCGTGATCGGGACGATACGGGAGCAGGCCGCGTGCCGCGCGCGGTGCGCACACGCCGGGCCTGAGTTGCCTAGCGACGGAGAAATTTGCCAGCCGGCTTGTACATCTTCCACGGCGGCAGCTGCGGCGTCGACGCGGGACGTCAGTGGCCGATGCCCGTCATCGTGACGATCGCCAGCACCACCGCGCTTTCGATCGCGGCCAGCGCCGCGACGCCGGCAGCACCGCTGATTTCATGCCATCTGCGTTCAAGGACCTTCATCGGATTGCCTCCTGATCTGGCCGGCGCGCGCACTGCCATTGCACCGCGCGCCGGGTGCCGCCGTCAGCCGTGATCGCGGGGCGGGGAAGGGACGTGCGGCGGGCGACGTTCGTGCTCGCCGGACGGCTTGGCGGGGTCGATACGCGTCGCACCGCCGACGGCGGGCGGGTCGCTGGCCGGGAACGTCTCCTCGAGCCCTTCGTCGATGCGCTCCTCCGTCTTGTCTTCGGACGGCGGACGCGACGTGGCGAATCGGGGCAATCCGGCAGCCGCTGACACGGCGTCGCGGCGGCCGGGGGCGTGAGCGGTCATGATCGAACCTCCTTGTCGATGAGAAGGCGCAAGCGGCGTACCTGCGGCATCCGCGGCACGACACTTGCAAGCCGGCGGAAACCGGCAGGGCATGCGGATACGACGCACACGCGTCCGGTATGGACGAGAGGACATCGCGATGAATGCAGCCAGGGAAAGGATACGTTACGACGCGAACGTCTGCGGTGGCGACTTCGGCCACGTACGCGAGCGTTTCGCCACATGGAAGCGCGAATCGCTGGTCTATCGGCCGGAGCGGCGCATGTTCGACGGCAAGGACGAGGTGCGCGAACTGAACGACACCGTCTACGACGGTCCCGAACGTGCGCAGCAGGCGCTCGTCGCGCGATGCGAACCGTCCGATCCGTTCGCGCTCGCCGTGCAACTGAGCGCCGAGGGGCGCACGATGTGGCTGGTCATGGCGGCTTACGACGTCTGAACCGGGCGACCGGGGTTCACGGCGCGGGAGCAGGCACGGCGCTTGCGGGGGCTCGCTTCGCCATCGAGATGCGCGCGCCGTCGCGCAGGAGTGACATGAACACGCCATCCATGCTGCACCGCCCCGAACCGACGACACCCGACGTCGACCCCGATCCGCCGCCGCCCGGGCACGACGACCCGGTCGATCCGCCCGTGCCCGACGGCTTGCCGCAGGGCGACCCGCCGTCGAACCCGCCGCCGATGCGGATGCCGGGCGGGGGCAGTGCGCCACCACCGGCCGCGCGACCACTGAAAAGGAGGACCGTCATGGACATTCACGTGCAATCGCCAGACAAGCGCGCGATCGCTCAGGTACTGGGCCGCTATTTCGAATCGCGTTCGCTGCACTATCACATCGAGGAATTGCCGGGCGGCGTGCTGCAGATCGGTTTTCGCGCCAGCGGCCGCCCGGTCGCCGTCACCGTTTCGTTCGACGATGCCGCGTACGACACTTACACGCACTGGGACGCGAGCCAGAAGCAGCTCGCGCTCGGCCGGCTCGCCGACGGCTTCTCGCGAATGATGTCGACGCGCAGTCCGGCCGCGCTTGCCGGCGACTATCACGTCGAGCGTTTCTGATTTCGCAATCATCCCCGGCTCATGCCGGATTCCGGCAAAGTGCCCGTACACAACGGGCGCTTTGCGTCTGTGCGCGCGTCGCGTAGGATGTCCGTTAATTCAGCGCATGCTACGTTCGCGCCGCTGGCTGCCTGCCGCTGCAGCCGGTGAAGCGCGGCGCGCTTTCCCTCAGGTTCGTTTCGTGCAGCCGACGGAGACCGCCTTGACCACTGTTGCTCGCCTGTTGCAGTCACCCGGCGCACGCCGGTTCGTATCCAGCCTCTCGGCATTCGCGGCGCTCGCCGCCGCCGGCGCCCGCGACGCGTCGGCCCAGACGCCTTCGCCGCTCGGCGAATGGCAATACACGGCGGGAGTCCCGCTCCAGAAACTCTTCGATCCGAACATCCCGACCTGGCAGGTGAGCGTCGGCGCCGCGATGACGCTGCAGCCGCGCTATGCGGGCTCCGACCGCTATCGCGTGATGGGCGGCCCGAATTTCGACATCCGCTATCGCGACCTGTTCTTCCTGTCGACCGGCGAGGGGCTCGGCGCGAACGTGCTGCGCGGGCCGAACTGGCGCGTGAGTTTGTCGGTCGGCTATGACCTCGGGCGTCGGTCGGCCGACGATCTCGGCCACCTGAACGGTCTCGACAACATCAACGCGGCGCCCGTGATGAAGCTCGCGGCCGACTACGTGGTCTCGAAGGATTTCCCGCTCGTGCTGCGCGCGGACGTCCGGCGCAGCATCGGCGGGTCGAACGGCTGGACCGGCGATTTCTCCGCGTACATGCCGATGCCCGGCAGCAACGAGCACTTCTTCTGGTTCGCGGGGCCGACCGTGACGTTCGCCGACTCCCGCTACATGAACAGCTGGTTCGGCGTGAACCCGGGCGCCGCCGCACGCTCGGGGCTGCCGGCCTATTCGTCGGGGGCCGGGATCAAGTCGGCCGGCGTGGGCATGACGATGGTGTGGTTCGTGAACAAGCACTGGTTCGTCACGGTGGACGGCGCGCTCGAACAGCTCGTCGGCCGCGCCGCGCGCAGCCCGATCACCCAGCAGTCGACCAACGGCGTGTTCGACATGTCGGTGAATTACCAGTTCTGACCGGAGCCGGGCGGCGGAAGGGCGATGCCGCGCGCGGCATCGCCCGTCATATTTGATATGATTCCGACCTGTACAAACGTACAGTGATCGATCCCCGTGACGCCTGCCTCGCCGACGCCTCCGGCGTTTTACTACCTGACCAATTTCGAACGCGCGCTGGCTTGGCTCGGCGAGCGTTACGACGACCTGTTCGACGCGCACGAGCATGCATTCGTCCGGCAGTTCGCGACGCTGCCGCAGGCGTCGCGCGCGCTGCTCGTGCGGATGCTGATGCGCAACGGGTCCGATTTCCGCGCGAGCAAGCTCGTGTACGACGAGATCGGCTGCACGCTCGATGCCGCCGCACCGCTCGTCGCGCTCGGCTGGGTCGATCCGGCGCCGGCGCTCACGCTCGACGCGCTGTTCGCGCTGTCGACCAAGGCCGAGCTGCTGCGCATCTTTCCGGCGCTCGCCGCGCATGCGGGCGAGCGCAAGGCCGACTGGCTCGAGCGGCTGCGGCCCACGCACGACGTCGCGCAACCGCTCGACGCCTGGTGCGCGCAGCCCGACGACCGCGTGCTGCGCGTGACGGTCGGCGCGCTGTGCGACCGGCTGCGGCTGATGTTCTTCGGCAATCTGCATCAGGACTGGAGCGAATTCGTGCTCGCCGATCTCGGCGTGTTCCAGTACGAAAGCGTGCCGATCGCGCCGTCGTCGCGTGCGTTCCAGCAGCGCGGCGACGTCGACGCGTATCTGGCGCTGCAGATGTGCCGCGACGCGCTCGAAGCGTGGCCCGACGATCTGCCGTTCGACGACCTGATCCGCGCGCTGGACGCAGTCGACTGCGCGCAGCCGTGGCTCGCGACGCGCCGCGCGAAGCTGCTGTTCGCGCTCGGCCAGGCGTGCGAGCGCCGTGCCGACTGGTGCGCCGCGCTCGACGCATACACGCGCAGCGCGTGGCCCGGCAGCCGCCACCGGCGCATCCGCGTGCTCGAACGCTGCGGGCGCGACGGCGACGCGCTCGCGCTGGCGCTCGACGCGCGCGGCGGCTTCGAGAGCGACGAGGAGCGGCAGCGGGTCGAGCGCATGCTGCCGCGCCTGCAGCGCCGCGCCGGCCAGCGGGTCGAACGCGCGGCCGCTGCAGCGGCCGTGCCGCGCGAGACGCTCGTGCTCGCCCGCCCCGACGTGTCCGTCAGCGTCGAATTCGCGGTACGCGACCATCTTGCGCAGCCGGCGTCGCCGGTTCACTACGTCGAAAACACGCTGATCAATTCGCTGTTCGGGTTGCTGTGCTGGGAGCCCGTGTTCGCGGCCGTGCCCGGCGCATTCTTCCATCCGTTCCAGCGCGGCCCGGCCGACCTGCACGCCCCCGATTTCGCGGTGCGCCGCGCGGCGGCCTTCGACGCCTGCTTCGCGCAGCTCGATTCGGGCGCATACCGCGACACGATTCGCCGGCATTTCGCGACGAAGGCCGGGCTGCAGTCGCCGTTCGTGTTCTGGGGCGTGCTGACCGACGCGCTGCTCGACGAAGCGCTCGCGTGCCTGCCGCCCGAGCACTTGCGGCTGTGGTTCACGCGCCTGCTCGCGGATATCCGCAGCAACCGCTCCGGCTTGCCCGATCTCGTCCGCTTCTGGCCCGACGAGCGCCGCTACGAGCTGATCGAGGTGAAGGGCCCCGGCGACCGGCTGCAGGACAACCAGACGCGCTGGCTCGCCTACTGTATCGCCCACCGCATGCCGGTGCGCGTCGTCGACGTCGAGTGGGCCAGTGAGGGCGTGGCGCACGCCGAAGCGGCGGGGCTGTCCGCATGAGCTACGTCGTCGCGGTGCGGGCGATGTGCGAGTTCACCGCGCGGCGCGGCGATCTCGACCTGCGCTTCACGCCCGCGCCGACCGCGCTCGAAGGCATCGCCGGCCACGGCGCGGTCACGTCGAAGCGTGGCGCACGCTACGAAACCGAGATCGCGCTGACCGGCACGTGGGGCACGCTCACCGTGCGCGGCCGCGCGGACGGCTACGATCCCGTGGCGAACCGGCTCGAGGAAATCAAGACCTATCGCGGCAGTCTCGACGCGATGCCGGCCAACCATCGCGCGCTGCACTGGGCGCAGGCGAAGGTCTATGCGCACCTGATGTGCGATGCGCGCGACCTCAAGGAAATCAACGTCGCGCTCGTGTATTTCGACATCGTGTCCGAGCGCGAGACCGTGCTGACGGAAACGCTGGATGCCGGCACGCTCGCGACGTTCTTCGCCGAACAGTGCGCATGCTTCGTCGGCTGGGCCGAACGCGAGACGGCCCATCGCGCCGCCCGCGACGCGGCGCTGCGTGCGCTCGCGTTTCCGCACGGGCAGTTCCGCAGCGGCCAGCGCGAGCTGGCGGTGGCCGTCTATCGCGCGGCGCGCGACGAGCAGTGCCTGATGGCGCAGGCGCCGACCGGCATCGGCAAGACGCTCGGCACCGTGTTTCCGCTGCTGAAGGCATGCGGCGAGGGTGAGCTCGACCATGTGTTCTTCCTCACCGCGAAAACGCCTGGCCGCGCGCTCGCGCTCGAAGCGGCGACGACCCTCGGCGCCGGCACGCCCGCGCTGCCGCTGCGCGTGCTGGAACTCGTCGCGCGCGACAAGGCGTGCGAGCATCCGGACCTCGCGTGCCACGGCGAATCGTGCCCGCTCGCGAAAGGCTTCTACGACCGGCTGCCGGCCGCGCGCCATGCGGCGATCGAGGCGGGGCTGCTCGATCGCGATACCGTACGCACCGCGGCGCTCGCGCACGACGTCTGTCCGTATTACCTGGCGCAGGAGCTTGCACGCTGGTCGGACATGATGATCGGCGACTACAACTACTACTACGACGGCAGCGCGATGCTGCACACGCTCGCGCAGCAGAATCAGTGGCGGGTCGGCGTGCTCGTCGACGAAGCGCACAACCTGCTCGACCGCGCGCGCAAGATGTACAGCGCGTCGCTCGATCCGTTCGCGTTCGCGGCTGCGCGCGAAGCCGCGCCTGCCGCGCTGCGCAAGGCGTTCGACCGGCTCGCCCGCGCGTGGGGCACGCTCAATCGCGCGCAGGCCGAGCGCTATGCGGCCTATCCCGAGGTGCCGGGCCCGATCGTGTCGGCCGTGCAAAACCTCGTTGCGGCGATCGGCGAACACCTGACCGACGCACCGCGCGCGAACGGCGACGCGCTGCTGCGCTTTCATTTCGAGGCGATCCAGTTCGGCATGCTGGCCGAAGCATTCGACAGCGCATCGATCTTCGACGCGACGCTGCATGGCGAACCGATGCCGCGCCAGCCAGTACTCGACGGCGTCGCGACGGCCGGCCGCCGGCGTCGCGTCCAGTCGGCGCTGTGCGTGCGCAACGTGATCCCGGCCGGTTTCCTCGCGCCGCGCTACGAAGCCGCGCGGGCGACCGTGCTGTTCTCGGGCACGCTGAGCCCGTTCCATTTCTACCGCGACACGCTGGGGCTGCCCGGCGACACGGGCTGGCTCGACGTCGACGGGCCGTTTCGCGCCGAGCAACTGACGGTGCGCGTGGCAAGCCACGTGTCGACACGCTGGCGCGACCGCGATCGCTCGCTCGAGCCGATCGCCGACCTGATCGCCGCGCAATACGCGGCACGGCCCGGGAACTATCTCGGCTTCCTGAGCAGCTTCGACTACCTGGGGCGCGTGGTCGCGCTGATGCAGACGCGCCATCCGGACGTTCCCGTGTGGGCGCAGGCGCCCGGCATGGCCGAAAGCGAACGCGACGCGTTTCTCGCACGCTTCGACGCCAGTGGACGCGGCGTGGGCTTCGCGGTGCTGGGCGGGGCCTTCTCGGAAGGCGTCGATCTGGTGGGCGAGCGGCTGATCGGCGCGTTCATCGCGACGCTCGGGCTGCCGCAGGTCAACGACATCAACGAGCAGATGCGGCGCGCGATGGAAGCTCGCTTCGGCAACGGTTACGACTACATGTACCTGTATCCGGGGCTGCAGAAGGTCGTGCAGGCGGCCGGGCGCGTGATCCGCACCGAGCACGACGAAGGCGTCGTGCATCTGATCGACGACCGTTACCGACGGCGCGAAGTGCGCAATCTGCTGCCGCGGTGGTGGCGGATCGGGTGACGCCGGCGCCGGTCGCTACAGCACGTTGAGCATCGCGAGCGCGGCTTCCTGCAGATGCGGCAGCACGCGCCGCACGGCCGCGTCGGTCGTCTCCGCGCCGATCGGCATGTTCGTGCTGAGCGCGGCGACGACTTCGCCGTGACGGTTCTTCAGCGGCACCGCGATCCCGCGTACGCCGACCTGCAATTGCTGCTCGATCGCCGCGTAGCCGGCGTCGCGCGCCTGGTCGACCTGTTCGAGCAGCCGCGCCTTGTTGGTGATCGTGTGCGGCGTGAACGGCGGCAGCTCGGTCTCGTCGAGCCACGCGCGCACGGCTTCGCGATCGGGATGATGGGCGAGCAGCACGACGCCGGGCGACGTCAATGGCGCCGGCACGCGCGCGCCGAGCACGAAGCCCGTCGTCATCACGCGCGACACGCCGTTGCGGGCGATGAACACGAGCTCCCAGCCGTCGAGCACGCTGACGTACGCCGATTCGTTCAGCGATGCGCTCAGTTGCTGGAGATAAGGCTGGACCGTGCGCGGCAGCCGTGCCGAATCGAAGTACGACCAGCCGACCCGCAGCACGCGCGGCGTGAGGCCGTACAGCTTGCCGTCGGTGTACACGTAGCCGAGCGATTCCAGCGTCAGCAGGTAGCGCCGCGCGGCGGTGCGCGTGAGGCCGGTGCGTGCGGCGGCCTGCGTAGGCGTCATGCGCGCGTGCTGGCTGTCGAATGCCTCCAGGATCATCAGGCCTTTTTCGAGGCCGGCAATCCAGTCGCGTCGGTCGAGGTCGGGCTTTTTCGTCATGGGCGGCGCGCGGGTAGATGCGCGGTGTTCGCGCAGGAGTGGGCGATTATCGCGCGAGTGGTGGGGTAACGGGAAATCGGTCGATCCGCCATCCTTGTCCGCTGGATAGCGGCAGATATAGAGTCGACGACATCTATTCAAGGAGGTCGTATGCGGGTTGCGAAGTGGGGGAATAGTCTGGCCGTGCGCCTTCCGGCCGGTCTGGTCGATGAGTGGGGGCTGCGTGAAGGCGACGAAGTCGAAATCGTCGTTTACCGTGCAGGTGCTTTGGCTGAGAGCCGCAACGCGAGCCCCGAAGCAATTCTCCTGCCGTTGAGGCGTTTCAGAGGCAAGCTGCCAGGCGATTTCAGGTTCAGGCGGAACGACGCAAACGAGTCGGATTGAGTCGACTCGTTCAAGCGCCGGGACGCAGCCGCGGCGCGGTCCAGCTTACTTGTGTTCGTGGCGGAGCGAGGCAATGCGCCATCGCGCGTCGATCACGCACCACTGCTCGACGAAATCGAAGCGGGAATCGATTGCCTGGTTGATTCGTACCGTCCCGATGCCCGTTATCGTCGCCCGTTGTCCGCGCGTAACGATTTGCATGGTTTCGTCCCGATCTGCGATACCGGATCTGTTCGATGCACGTTCGGCCGCTACGACGCGCATTCGCGCAAGAAATTGCGCTTTCGTGCGAATGTGAGCTTCGTGCAGGACAAAGAAGTTCGGGTTTGCGACGAAATCGAGCTGTCCGACATCGGCGTGACGATACGCGTCGATCCAGACGTCGCGCATCTGCGCCAGGGTGAATCGGGGTTCCATAGGCGGTGCATTGTCCTGCTGGAGCGCGGGTGCGCGGTTTTTTGGCGCTATCCGCCGGGGTCAGGAAGGCAGCCTATGGCCGGGCTCATGCTTGGGCAATTGGACAGGTCTGAATCCTGGTTATGCCGTGAGCGGGAAAATGCCGGCAGGGCGCGGGAGTAGACGTCCCGATGACGCATCGTCGGGCTGGCGCTGACTGCGGGGAAGAGGCGTGAAGCAGCACGCAGTGTGCTGCCGTAAGCGATGACAACCGATGGCAGAACGCTGCGCGGCCGCGCATGGAAGCGGCCGATACGGCATGAAAAGCCGAGGAACCGGATGCGACGCGACCGTTACGCGCGTCGCATCCGTCATGACCTTACTCGCTGCTCGTCCACTCGACGTTCGCGCCGACCGAACGCAGGTTCTCGACGAAATGCGGATGCGCGCGGCGGATCGGCAGCGCGTTCATGATTTCCGAGCGGCCTTCGATGCTCGCGGCCACCATCAGCAGCGCGATCGCGACGCGAATGATGTACGGGCTCTCGACGCGCGCCGGCGTCAGTTGCAGCCCGCCGAACGTGATCAGCCGGTGCGGGTCGGACAACAGCACGTGCGCGCCGAACTTCGACAGTTCGCCGGACCAGCCGAGCGCGCCGTCGTAGACCTTGTTCCAGAACATCGCGCTGCCTTCCGCGCGCACGCCGAGCGCGATGAAGATCGGCAGCAGGTCGACCGGCAGGTACGGCCACGGTGCGGCTTCGACCTTGGTCAGGATGTTCTGCGTGAACGGCCGGCGCACGCGCAGCGGGCCGTCGCGTTCCGCGCGCGACCAGCCGTCGCGGTGCGTGACGGTCACGCCGAATTTCGCGAACGTGCGGTCGATCAGCGGGAAATGCTCGGGCGACGAGTTGCGCACCGTGATGTCGCCGCCGGTGATCGCGCCGAGCGCGAGGAACGTCGCGATCTCGTGGAAATCCTCGGCGAAGCGGAACTCGCCGCCGCCGAGCTTGCCGCCGCCCGTCACGCATAGCCGCGACGTGCCGATGCCCTCGATCGCGACGCCGATCATCGCGAGGAACTGGGAGAACTCCTGCACGTGCGGCTCGGAGGCCGCGTTCATCAGCGTCGACGTGCCGTTCGCGGCCGTCGCGCACAGCGCGAAGTTCTCGGTGGTCGTCACCGACGCGTAGTCGAGCCAGTGATCGTTGGCCGTCAGCGGGCCGTCGGTACGGACGATCAGCGAATCGGGCGTGCGCTCGATGTGCGCGCCGAAACGTTCGAACACCTCGACGTGCGGATCGATCTCGCGCACGCCGAGCGTGCAGCCTTTCACGTCGTTCTCGAGGCGCGCGACGCCGAAGCGTGCGAGCAGCGGCGGAATCAGCATGATCGACGAACGCATCGCTTCGGGCAGCCGATGGACCGCCGGATCGAACTTGGTGTTGCGATGGTGAAGCTCGAGCAGACCCGTCGTGAAATCGACCGACACGTCGCTGCCGAGCGTGCGGAAGATGTCGAGGATCTTGCGCACGTCGGTGATGTCCGGCACGCCAACGAGGCGCAGCGGCTGATCGGTCAACAGGGTGGCGCACAGAATCGGCAGGACGGCGTTCTTGTTCGCGGACGGCTTGATGTCCCCGCGCAGCGGAGTGCCGCCGTGGACGATGAGATTCGACATGATATGGGGGCGTATCGGTGACTGACGTAGGCCCATATGATGCCATTGGTCGGCACGCGGCGTGGCATGTTCCGACGGGAAAAGGGGGAATCGGCGCGCGTAACTGACAGTGTTTGACGTCGCGCCCGAGAGGCGACTGGTCGAATGTCGTCCGGCATGGAGAAATGGCCGGCCGCGACTCGGGCCGGCCACGCGCACATTACCTCATCGCGCCGCCCGCATCCGCGCGGCGACCACCAGCGAGATCAGGCAACCGACCGCCAGGTAGCCGGCGACGAGGTGCCACGAACCGCCGGCCACGCTGACGAGGCCGACCGCGATGAACGGCGTGAACCCGCCGCCGACGACGCTCGCGAACTGGTAGCCGACACCCGCGCCGCTGTAGCGGTATTCGGCGCCGAACAGCTCGGTGAACAACGGCTGCTGGACGCTCACGACCATGTCGTGCGCGGCGTTCGCCAACAGGATCGAGAAGATCACGATCCACGCGATCGACCGCGCTTCCAGCGCGACGAAGAACGGCACCGCCGACGCAAGACCGATCAGCGCGCCGATCAGGTAGATACGGCGCAGGCCGTAGCGATCGGCCAGCCACGCGAAGCAGGGGATCGTCACGCAGCTCACCGCGCCCACCAGCAGGCCGATGTTCAGGAACAGGTCGCGCGACATGCCGAGGTTCGTCGTCGAATAGCTGAGCGCGAACGCGGTGACGATGTACATCGTGAACAGCTCGGCAAGCCGCAGTGCAACGATCAGCAGGAACGCCTTCGGGTGGCGCGTCAACGCTTCCAGCACCGGCAGGCGGAGCTTGCGGTTGCCGTGCTCGACCTTCTCGACGAACTCCTGCGATTCGTCCATGTTCTTGCGCACCCACAGCCCGATCAGCACCAGCACGATGCTGAACACGAACGGCAGGCGCCAGCCCCACGACTTGAACGCGGCCTCGCCGAGCGTATGACTGAGGATCGAGACGATGCCGGTGGCCAGCACGAGCCCGACGCCGTAGCCGACCTGCACGCCGCTGCTGTAGAACGCCTTCTTCTGCTTCGGCGCGCTCTCGACCGCCATCAGCGCCGCGCCGCCCCATTCGCCGCCGACCGCGAAACCCTGGATCGCGCGCATCAGCACCAGCAGCACGGGCGCCCACCAGCCGATCGTCGAGAACGCCGGCAGTAGGCCGATCGCGACCGTCGACAGCCCCATCAGCATCACGGTCAGCACGAGCATCCGCTTGCGGCCGAGCCGGTCGCCGTAGTGACCGAACACGATGCCGCCGAGCGGCCGGAACAGGAAGCCGACGCCGAAGGTGGCGAACGCCGCGAGCGTGCCCATCGTCGGACTGACTTTCGGGAAAAACTCGGAATTGAACACCAGCGCGGCGACGATCCCGTACAGCAGGAAGTCGTACCAGTCGACGACGGCGCCGACGAAGCTGCCGATCGCGGCCTTGCGGGCCTGGCTGCGCGCACGGGCGCCGGCGGCGGCGTCGAGGGTGTCGAAGGTGGGGGTCATGGCGATGTCTCCTGGCACGGCGCATCGTGGATCGTGGCGGCGCCGCGTCCGATGCTGCATTGAAGTCGATGGGTGAACGGAGAATAGGGCGCGGACCGCGCGGCGGCAATTGGCCAATCGGATAAAGTGCGCGATTATCGTTCAAATCCGTGCGATTATCGAACGCTTTCCGGGTTTGCACTAGGCGGTGCGACGATATCCCGTTCGGCCGGGGTGTGCCGCCGTGAACGATCTGGTTAAAATCTGCAGCATCGACAACTCGCCCGTTCGGGGCGGAGGCGAGGCCGCCACATCGGCCGCGCATGCCGCACGCGACAGGCCCGATTCCCCATCGACCGCATGCCCCCGGAGACTGGAATGCCCGGCAATTCCCACCCCTTGTCCAGCGATACGCCGCCCGTCGCCGATCCGGCCGCCAATCCGCTCGGGATGGCCGGCCTCGAATTCGTCGAATTCGCGGCGCCCGTGCCGGACGCGCTCGCGCAACGCTTCGAGCAGCTTGGGTTCAAGGCGATCGCGCGGCACGTCAGCAAGAACGTCACGTTGTACCGGCAGGGGCAGATGCATTTCCTGATCAACGCCGAGCCCGATTCGTTCGCCGCGCGCTATGCGGAGGAGTACGGGATGGGCGTCTGCGCGATCGGGCTGCGGGTGGCGAATGCCCGGCGCGCGTTCGAACGCGCGATCCAGCTCGGAGCATGGGCGTTCGAAGGCGAAAAGGTCGGCGTCGGCGAGCTGAAGATCCCTGCCATCCAGGGCATCGGCGATTCGCACCTGTATTTCGTCGACCGCTGGCGCGGGCGGGACGGCCAGCGCGGCGGCGTCGGCGACATCTCCATCTTCGACATCGATTTCCGGCCGATCGACATCGCGACCGCGCATACCGATCTCGACTGCGCGGGCGTCGGCCTGCAGCAGGTCGACCACTTCACGCAAACGGTCGGCGCGGGACGGATGCAGGAGTGGCTGGATTTCTACCACGACCTGCTGCATTTTCGCGAGATCCACCAGATCGACGCGCACTGGCATGTGTCGGAGGAATCGCGCGTAATGGTGTCGCCGTGCGGCGCGGTCCGGATTCCGGTCTACGAGGAAGGCACGCGGCGTACCGACCTGATGCATGCGTACCTGCCCGACCATCCGGGCGAGGGCGTGCAGCACGTCGCGCTGGCCACCGACGACATCCTGTCGTGCGTCGATGCCCTGCGCGCGAACGGCGTCGAGTTCATCGAGCCGCCTGCACGCTATTACGACGACGTCGATGCGCGGCTGCCCGCGCATGGTGTCGATCTCGACGCGCTGCGCCGCCGCGCGGTGCTGGTCGACGGCGAGATCGGCAGCGACGGCGTGCCGAGGCTGTTCTTCCAGACCTTCGTCAAACGCCGCCCCGGCGAGATTTTCTTCGAGATCGTGCAGCGCAAGGGGCACCACGGGTTCGGCGAGGGCAACCTCGCGGCACTCGCCCGCGCGCGCGACGCCGGGTGAACGATCTGCGCCGGCGGCCGGCAAGCGGTTCGGCGCGGGGGCATTCGATGTCCGTATCTGCGACGACGTAACTGCTTCGATCCTGTCAGGGCTACCCGTCGACCAAGGGTCGAAGTACTGCAGCAAAGACCGACAGCCCGTCGCGGCCGGTCGATTCATCACGCCGGATCGGCCGCCGCGAGGTTGCGGCTTTGCCGACGCATGCCCGCGAAGATCGCGTCTGCCACGTCCGCGGGAAAGTCCGGCGGGATCTGCGCGGCGGCTTCGGCAATCGCGGGCTCCGTCCGTGCTGCGACGGCCGCCATCGCGGCCCGCACATTGTCTTCGGTCAGGCCGACACGACGGCCCTGTGCGATCCAGTGGCGCGGCTGGATTTCACCGATCACGTAGTGCCGGTTCTTCCCGCAGACGGCCATCGCCAGGCGGGCGCGGCGCGGCGGGATCTGGTTGCGGCGCGTACCGATGATCGGATGCGCGGACAGCACGTCGTACAGCGGCGTGCTGCGATATGCATTACCGGGCAGGTGCGCGATGCTGAAGTTCTTCGCGTGGCCGTCGATCGCCGCCAACACCCAGAATACAAGCTGTGCGACGAAGAAATTCATCCGGTCGCGCGAAGCGTCGGCCGAATTCGCGAGGATGCCCATGATCGTCTCGATGCCGGGGCCGCCGTCCGTTTCGTATTTCGCCCCCGACGGCGTGCCGGTCGCCTGACACATGTCCTCCTGCGGCAGCCGCAGGATCCACGAGCCGTCGCGCGACGGGCGACGGTCGAAGCGCTCGACGATGAGTGCCTTCTGATCGTCGAACCGGCCGATTTCGCACGGCGCGACCGACAGGCCGTACGCGGCGACAAGCTTCGAGCACAACCATTCGTTTTCGACGGACGTGCGCATGTCGGCCTGCATGTTGCCGACGCGCCCGAGCGGCAGCTTGAAGATGTGGGTCGTCGGCGTGCTGCCCGACGGCCGCAGCCAGCGGTTGCGCTGACGCAGCAGCGCGGTCTTTTCCTGCGCGCCGGCAATCGACAGGCGCAGGTCGCCGTCCGGTTCTCCGCTGCCGGGCAGTGGCGTGGCGGTCGCGTGGCGCAGCACATCGGCAACGGCTGCGTCGTCGAGCGGCGCGCCTTCGATTGCCTCGAGATCGACCGGGGTCTCGTCGGGCGGCAGCATTTGAATCGCGCCGACGCAATCGCGGCCGATCGACGCGAGCAATTCGAACGGCGCTATCGATCGGAGCCGGTAACGCTGCGCGATGCGGCGGCGGATCGGCTCGCTGTCCGGCAGCAGGTTGTCGAAGTAGTCGGCCACGATCGCGCCTTGGTGCGGCTGGTTGCCGGGCGTGAAGGGCAGCGACAATGACAGTGGCCGGCCCTGGGGATCATCGAGCCAGTCCGGCAGGTAGACGAGACGCTCGACCCCGCGCCGGATTTCCCAGTAGCCGACAGGAATGCCGTTCATCCACAGGTCGAGCCGGTCGCTGCGGGCGCGTGCGACCATCGTCACCAGTCCTCCCGCTTCGAGACGCGTGGCGTGGTCCGAGTCGTCGCTGTCGGGCGCCTCCGCGCAGCGCCGACGGCGGTCCCGGTCGGGGTTTTGGCGGCCGTGGTGCCGCGCTTGCCCGCGACCGGCTTGCGGCGCGCCACCGGTTCGGCAGCGGAAGCCGAATCGGCCGCTTCCGCCGGTGCATCCCGCTCGTCGAGGCTGAGCATCATGCGAACGCCAAGCGCGTTCATCACCTTGAAAAGCCGTTCGATGCTGACCGCCGACGGGTTGGCTTCGAGCTGAGCATAAGATTGCTGGGTGATGCCGAGGCGAGCGGCCAGTTGCGCCTGCGTGAGCCCCGCGGATTTGCGGAAGCCGACGAGGATCGGACGCAACTGGGTCAGGGTCTGGACAGGAAAAGCCATCGGGCGCTCCGCGAGATGACAGGTGATCGTTTGTAATCGGAAAATACAGTCTATGACATGTATCGTCAAAATACAAACCATAGGCTGTATTAACAAAAAACAAACAATAACCTGTTACGCGGAACCCGATCGATCATCCCGCTTGCGGTTGTCGCGTACGACGCCCGCGAAGCATACGTGTGCGTCGTGGCACGCCATGCAAGACGTCCCGATACTCGATCGCGCGAAACTGTCCCATGCTGTATGCCATGGCCGTTGCTCGGCGGCACTCGTGTGGATTCTGCTCGGGAGTGTCGCGTCGTTCGGAGAGGTAGCAGCATCGATGCGTCACGCACTACATGGCGATGGCGACATCACGCAAAAGAGGCTCGCGGGATGCGAGCCTCTTCTCTATTTCCGTGCCGTCGATCAGACGTCTCGGAGCATCAACGAGCGGCTCGGCTCCCCCCGTTCACGACCCGCGCGTCGAGCGATTCGCCCAATCGGCCCGTGCCGGCCACTGCGCACAGCCGCGCCGGATGAATCCGACACCCGTGCGAATCACGAGCGCGCCGATCGCGAACGCGGCCAGATCGTCCAGCCGGCCGAAGCCGACCAGCGCCGCACTCATCGCGAGCGCCGCGAGCAACGACGACAGCGCATCGGTCCGCACGTGCCAGCCGCTTGCCTCGAGCAGCGCGGAGCCGGTCTCGCGTGCCTTGCGCAGCATCCAGTACGACAGCACGGCCTTGCCGGCGAGTGTGACGGCAACCAGCGCGAGCGCGGTCGCGCCCGGCTGCACGACGGGTGGCGTATCGAACCGGGTCGTTGCATGCCAGATCATCTGCGCGCCGGTTACGGCCAGCAACGCACCGAGGCCCGCGAGCGCGAGCGGCTCGTAAGTCGGCCGACGTGCCGGCGGCAAGCGCGCGTCGAGCCGACAGGCGACGAGGATCAGCGCATCGGCCGCCAAGTCGATCGC
The DNA here is from genome assembly GCF_001319805.1 of Burkholderia sp. E168m22. Taxonomy (NCBI): domain Bacteria; kingdom Pseudomonadati; phylum Pseudomonadota; class Betaproteobacteria; order Burkholderiales; family Burkholderiaceae; genus Burkholderia; species Burkholderia sp. E168m22. The sequence continues at coordinate 7,076 of NZ_BBSK01000090.1, read as the reverse complement.
GGCGTGTGCGACGTCCGCGAGCAACCCCGACGAATGCGCGGACCATGCCGCCGCCGTCTCGACGGCGAGCAGCAGCAGGTTGATCGCGAGGCTGACGGCGAGGGCGCGGGACGTGGCTGCGTAAACGTGGGGCGTGGTGCGCGACGGGCGCTGCATGGCGGATCGCTTGTCGGAATCGGGGACGAGTTCGGACGTTACCGGCCGACGGTGGCACGCAAATGACAGACGAAACCACGGCGCCGGGACAGGATTCGGCGCACGACGATCCGCCGGCCGGTAACCCACCGCGCTCACCGCTTTCGATCGCGCTGAAAAAATTACAGCGCACGTTCGTTCGATAGCGAATTCAGCGGCATCGCATGACGCTGCAGCCCCATCGACGCAAGCCGCACAATGGCGTACCAAAGCGTGATGAGCGACGCTGCCGGCGTGCGGTCAGGACCGTGGTTTGCTTTCGCGACAGCCCGGCAGGTTGGCCCAGACGGCGTATCGAGGGAGTTCCTCGGCCATCGGACACCGTCAGGCGACGAAACGCATTGCCCACTCGCTTCAGCAGCCGATGCACGACAGCCAACGCCTTTCCCCGTCCGACACGATGCGTGAGTCAAGCACGATCGTCGTCAGTCGCGTCGTTCATCCGGGGCGGGAAAGGCAATTCGATCACTGGGCGCGCGAGATCGACGCGGCGGCGCGGCGTTACCCGGGGCACCTCGGAAACGTTCGCCTGAGCGATTCGAGCGGCATCAACTACCTGATTTACCGCTTCGACTCGCCGGCGCACCTGCATGCGTGGGTGTCCTCCGGGGAACGGCGAAAGCTGATTGCGAAGGGCGACGAGATATCGGACGAACATCGCGACGCCGCGGTCGGCATGGATGCGTGGTTCGCGATCGCCGGCAAGCCCGCTACACCGAAGTGGAAGACGTTTCTCGTGACGTGGCTGGCCGTCTACCCGGTCCTGCTGTCGATCACGTACCTACTGAATGCGCTCCTGCCAGCGTTGGAGCGTCCTGTCCAACTCGCGCTCAGCTCTGCGCTGCTGACCTCATCGCTGACCTGGATCATCATGCCGCTCCTCACGAGGCAACTTCGGCCATGGCTGCTCCGGGGCGTGAAACAGGTCGAGAGCCTGAGCGACCGACACAGCAACGGATGACGACCCATGCAGAATGAACCATCGATGTCAGGGATGCCGGCGCCCGGCCTGCCGGCCGGTTTCGATCGACGCTTCAGCCGACGCTACGCGCAGGTCGATGACGTGCGCCTCCATTACGTGACCGGCGGCCCGGACGACGGCGAGCTGGTGGTTCTGCTGCACGGCTGGCCGCAAACCTGGTACACGTGGCGTCACGTGATGCCGGTGCTGGCGCAAGAGGGATATCGGGTCGTCGCGGTCGACTACCGCGGCGCGGGCGAATCCGACAAGCCGCTCGGCGGCTACGACAAAGCCTCGATGGCGGGCGACATCCGCGCACTCGTTCGCCAACTCGGCGCGACGCGCATCCACCTCGTCGGCCGCGACATCGGCGTGATGGTGGCGTACGCATACGCCGCGCAACGGCCTGCCGAGATCGTGAAGCTTGCGATGCTCGACGTTCCGGTGCCGGGCACGCGCATCTGGGACGAAGCGAAGGCCCGTGCCGATCCGCAGATCTGGCATTTCGGATTGCATCAGCAGCGCGATATCGCCGAACTGCTGATTGCGGGCAAGGAGCACGCCTACATTCTCGATTTCTACAAGAAGAGGGCCCATGTCGCGTTGTCGAACGACGATATCGCCGTCTACGCCGACGCTTATGCGGCGCCGGGCGCGCTACGCGCCGGGTTCGAACTCTATCGCGCGTTCCCGCAGGACGAGACGCAGTTCAAGGCGTTCATGAAGCACAAGCTCCCGATGCCGGTGCTCGCGCTCGCCGGCGACAAGAGCAACGGCGCCAAGGAATTCGACATGGCGAAGGAACTGGCGCTGGATGTGCGCGGAGCCGTTGCGCCGAATACGGGCCATTGGCTGCCGGACGAGAATCCGGCCTTCCTGACGCGCCAGTTGCTCGATTTCTTCAGGGAGCCCGCGCCAAACCGTTGAAGGCCGCTGCCGTGACCCGTCGCGCTTCTGGCCGCCAGCGCGCGTGCTGGTTTGGTAGGGCGCGCATGGTGCTCCGCATCCGGTGCGACAGCGCGGCTTCGCCGGCGAATGTCGCGGCGCGCAGTACGGCGCGGCCATAACCGGCGTCGGACGCATCGTCCGGGATCACGTCGAATTCCGCGTGCGGCCGAATTCCGCGTGCTTCGTACGATACGCCGGCCGCATCGCGCGTCACGTGATTCGCGATGCCCATCATCCAGCCGTTATCCCACCGTTCGGCAATCCCGTCGCCAAAGCCGCCGCGGGCAACGCGCCCTGCGTGATCTGGCCGGCCGCGTCGCATGCGGCGGCGTGCGCATCACCCGCACCACCAGGTATTCGCCAGCGCCGGCCATCCGTTTTTCCATCGTTGCCCCGGCCAAGCAACGCAAAGTGGCCCGCTTCGAATCGCGCAATGTTGACGTTTTTCGAGGCGGTTGCAGCGGCGTTGTTGCTCGGCACCAAGCTGGGCGAAGGCGGGGCGGCCAACAGCACAGCGCGAAGGGCCGATATCAGACCGGGAATCTTTTATCTCGACATTATAGAAATAATGTCAAATTCAATTATTCGATTGATTGGATATTTGACGGTTTACGTTATATTATTTACGGAATTTACCTCAGAGCCCGCCATGTCCGATCTCGCCGCCGACGAATCCCGCCTGACCGCCGAAATCGAGCGTCTCAAGGCCGACTTTCCGAAAACGCGCGAGCTGTACCGCGAAGCCTGCGCACTGCTGTTCTTCCGCTTCGGCATCACGCCGACGGCGAATCGCCTGTACCAGCTCGTTCGCAAGGGCAGCATGAGCACGCCGACGGCTGTCCTCGGCGAGTTCTGGGCCGAGCTGCGGGAAAAGAGCCGGGTGCGCATCGAGCATCCGGACCTGCCGGCCGATCTGCAGGCAGCGGCCGGCGAACTGGTCGCGGCGCTGTGGAACCGGTCGAGTACCGACGCGGCCGCAGCACTCGATGCGCTGCGCGCGGAAGTCGAGGCCGAGCGGGCGGCGGCGCAAGCGGAAGTCGCGACGCTGCAGGCCGAACTGGCCCGCACCGAAACCGCGCTGGAGCAACGCACGGCCGCGCTGCTGGCCGCGCAGGTTCGCATTCAGGAACTCGAGCAGGCGAGGGCGGCGGACGATGCCTCTCACCAAGCGCTAAAAGCGGAGATCGAACGCCTGAAGGCCGACAACGCGGAGGGCGACCGCGCGCTCGCCGAGGCCCGCGCGGATTTCACCACCCAGCTCGACCGGTTGCGCGACGACGCGGGCCGCGCCGAGGAGCGCCTGCGCGCATCGGAGAAGCGGGCGCTTCAGGAAATCGACCGCGAGCGGCTCGCGGCCGCGCGCTTGCAAAAGGAACTCGACGCGGCGACATCGCGCGCGGAACAGCGCGATGCGCAGCAGCGGAAGGACACGGCCGCGCTACAGGCCCAACTCGGCGACGCGCTGCATCGCTGCGGCGTGCTCCAGGGGCAGCTCGATGGCGCACTGGCGACCGACGCGGCGCGCAGCCGCGAACTTGAGGCGCTGAGGCGCGAGATGGCGGCGCTCATGCGCCGGCCACCGTTGCGCGGCGTCAAGACCGTCCCGGCCGCCGAACGCAGCGAGCGGAGGGCGCGGACGAGAAAGCGTGCCGACGAAGCGCCGCGCTGACAACGAAACCGAGTCGCCGATATGACGCGCCGCACGCAGCCGGCACGAGCAGGCGAGAGCCGCGCCGACCAGGCATTGGGCGCGCGACGGGGATCGGGTAAAGTGCCGCTCAACATGCCGGTTCGACGTTACTAGACGACCGGTCTAATCGTTGCTACCATACGCCATCATGAATGCATCTTCAGGCGCCGAAGTCCGCCAGCACATCCTGAACATCGCGAAGCCGATCATGCTCCACAAGGGGTTTTCGGCGGTCGGTCTGAACGAGATTCTCGCCGCGGCGGGCATCCCGAAGGGCTCGTTCTATCATTACTTCGGCTCGAAAGAGGCATTCGGCGAAGCGCTGCTCGAATCGTATTTCGAAGGCTATCTCGCGCATCTCGACAACCTGCTCAAGCAGCAGGCCGGCACGGGCGCCGAGCGCCTGATGACGTACTGGGGCAACTGGCTGCACACGCAATGCGCGGACGATCCGGAAGGCAAGTGCCTCGCGGTGAAGCTCGGCGCGGAAGTGTCGGATCTGTCGGAAGCGATGCGCGCGGTACTGCGGCGCGGCACTAGCCAGATCATCGAGCGGCTCGCCGGCGGCATCGAGGCGGGGCTCGCCGACGGTTCGCTGAGCGGCGTCGACGATCCGTCGTACACCGCCGCGATCCTGTACGAGCTGTGGCTGGGCGCGACGCTGCTGGAGAAGATTCACCGCGACCGCAAACCGCTCGAAAGGGCGATGGCCGAAACGCGGCGCATGCTGAACCTGCCGCCGGCCGCGCATGACGGAGCACAGTCGTAATCCGGGCGCGCAGGGGCGCGCCTTGTTTTTACCCCAACTCTAGACGACTGGTCTACTCAATCATTCATGACGAACGCTTCAAGCCGAACGCTTCACACCGCGTTACGCTGTCCCGATCGTTCCAACCGCCTGCTTGCGACCGCACCGGCCCGCCCGCCGATGCCGCCGCGGGCGCGCACTTCCTGCTGGTCCATCCCTGATCCGATCGTGCCCACGACGCACGTTCATTCCTGTTGACGGAGGCTCACATGCCGCAAAGCAAGACCGCAAACCGCCAGATCGTCCTGAATTCGCGCCCGGTCGGCGCACCGACACCGGACAACTTCCGCGCCGAAACCGCTGACGTGCCGGTCCCCGGCCCTGGTCAGGTGCTGCTGCGCACCGTCTGGTTGTCGCTCGACCCGTACATGCGCGGCCGGATGAGCGATGCGCCGTCCTATGCGCCGCCGGCCGAACTGGGCCAGCCGATGGTCGGCGGCACGGTCAGCCGCGTGGTGTCGTCGAACCTGCCGGCGTTTCGCGAAGGCGATCTCGTCGTCGCCGGGGCCGGCTGGCAGGACTACGCGCTGTCCGACGGGCGCGACCTGATCCCGCTCGGCCGCGACTTCGCGCACCCGTCGTACGCGCTCGGCGTGCTCGGCATGCCGGGCTTCACCGCGTACACGGGACTGCTGAAGATCGGCGAACCGAAGGCCGGTGAAACCGTGGTCGTCGCGGCCGCGAGCGGCGCAGTCGGCGCGGTGGTCGGCCAGATCGCCAAGCTGAAGGGTTGCCGCGTGGTCGGCGTCGCGGGCGGCGCCGACAAGTGCGCATACGTGACCGGCACACTCGGCTTCGACGCATGCGTCGACCACCACGACCCGGCGTTTGCCGCGAAGCTGAAGGACGCGTGCCCGAACGGCATCGACGTCTATTTCGAGAACGTCGGCGGCGCCGTGTTCGACGCGGTATGGCCGCTGCTGAACGACCATGCGCGCGTGCCCGTCTGCGGCATCATTGCGCATTACAACGATGCGGCCTACGACGACAAGGCGCTGTCGACCGGCCGTGACCGCGTGCCGGCGTTGATGGGCGCGATCCTGCGCAAGCGTATCCGCGTGCAGGGTTTCATCATTCTCGATCACTATGCAACCGGCTATGCGCCGTTCCTGAAGGACATGAGCGAGTGGGTCGCGCAGGGCAAGGTGAAGACGCTCGAGGACGTCGTTCCCGACCTCGCCGACGCGCCGCAAGCGCTGATCGGCTTGCTCGCCGGCAAGAATTTCGGCAAGGTCGTCGTGCGTGTCGGCCCGGACGAGCTGGCCTGATCCCGCCGCTCGACGACATACGACCGTTGCACGCTGGCGTCGCACGACGCCGGCTTGTGGCATGCTCGTTTCCGTTTTCAAAGGAGTGAAAAATGGCGCTTCACGTGATTGCTTCGCTGTTCCTGAAACCCGAACACGCGCAGGCTGCCGAGGCCGAGCTGCGCAGCATGGTCGCCAAGACGCGCACCGAACCGGGCAACCGGCGCTACGACCTGTTCCGCGAGCAGGACGGTTCGCCGAATCTGCATCTGTACGAGATCTACGACGACCAGGCGGCGTTCGACGCGCACCTCGCGAGCCCGTATTTCGGCGAGTTCCGCACGAAGTCGGCCGACTGGTTCACCGCACCGCCGCTCATCAAGGTGCTGGCGGGCATCGACGTGGCCGAGTAACGACACAGCACGCAACACCACCGCCGCGGCCCGCCCGCACCCGGGCCGCGCGGCACCCGTTGCGCACGACGCAACGGCGATGATGACGACCCCATGACGCAGCGCGCGTCGTTCGCGCCGCTCCCCCAATACAACGGCCCCGGAGGCTGAATGATCACCCTCAACATCAACGGCGAAACCCGCTCGGTCGACGCCCCCGACGACATGCCCTTGCTCTGGGTGCTGCGCGACGTCGTCGGCCTGACCGGCACCAAGTTCGGCTGCGGGATCGCGCAATGCGGCGCATGCACGGTGCATCTCGACGGCGTGGCCGCGCGTTCGTGCGTGCTGCCGGTCGCCGCCGTCGCGGGCCGCAAGATCACGACGATCGAAGCCGTCGGCGCGACGCCGGCCGGCCACAAGGTCCAGCAGGCGTGGCGCGAGCTCGACGTCGTCCAGTGCGGCTACTGCCAGTCGGGGCAGGTGATGGCCGCCACCGCGCTGATCGCGTCGAACCCGAACCCGAGCGACGCCGACATCGACGCGGCCATGGCCGGCAACATCTGCCGCTGCGGCACGTACCACCGGATTCGCGCGGCCGTCAAACAAGCCGCGAAGGAGGCCTGACATGTCGCGAGGACTGATCGAAGCAGGTCGGGCGACTGCGGGCGTATCGCGCCGGTCGTTTCTGAAACTCGGCATGTCGCTCGGCGCGGCCGCCGGCGGCGGCTTGCTGCTCGGCTTCAGCCTGCCGGCGGCGGGCGACGATGCGCGCCGCTCGGTGATCGGCGGTGACGCAGCCGAACCCGCGCAGCCCGGCGTGTTCGCGCCGAAT
>NZ_BBSK01000089.1:0-7731 GCF_001319805.1 Burkholderia sp. E168m22 | reverse complement strand
CACGCCCGCGAAGCGCCTCGATTCGCCGGAGAAGGTCGACGGCACCGCGCAGTTCGGGCTCGACGTGCGCCTGCCCGGCATGCTGTACGCGGTGATCGTGAACAGCCCGGTGTTCGGCGGCACGGTCGCGAGCGTCGACGACACGGCCGCGAGGAAGATCCCCGGCGTTCGCCAGGTCGTGCGCGTCGACAATGCGGTCGCGGTGGTCGGCGATCACACGTGGGCCGCGAAGCGCGGCGCATCGGCGCTCGTCGTGAAGTGGAACGAAGGCGCGGGCGCGAAGGTGTCGACCAAGGACCTGTTCGCGGATCTCGCGCAGGCGGCGGCGAACGGCAAGGGCGCGGTCGCACGCAAGGAAGGCGACGTCGGCAAGGCGTTCGCGAACGCGAAGACGCGCGTCGACGCCGTCTACGAACAGCCGCTGCTCGCCCACGCGACGATGGAGCCGGTGAACTGCACGGTGCACGTGCGTGGCGACGGCTGCGAGATCTGGGTCGGCACGCAAGTACCGACCCGCGCACGCGACACGGCGCAGCAATTGACCGGGCTGTCGCCGGACAAGATCGTCGTGCACAACCATCTGCTCGGTGGCGGATTCGGCCGACGGCTCGAGACCGACATGATCGGCCAGGCCGTGAAGGTCGGCAAACAGGTCAACGCACCGGTGAAGGTGATCTGGACGCGCGAGGAAGACGTCCAGCACGACATGTACCGGCCGTGCTACCACGACGCGATCTCGGCCGGCCTCGACGCGAACGGCAAACCGGTCGCGTGGCAGCACCGGATCGTCGGCTCGTCGATCCTCGCGCGCTTCGCGCCGCCCGCGGTCAAGGACGGCGTCGATCCCGACGCGGTCGAGGTCGCGGCCGAACTGCCGTACGACCTGCCGAACCAGCTGGTCGACTACGTGCGCCAGGAGCCGCGCCACGTGCCCACCGCGTTCTGGCGCGGCGTCGGGCCGACGCGCAGCACGTTCGTCGTCGAAAGCTTCATCGACGAACTGGCCGCGCAGACCAAGACCGACCCGGTGCAGTACCGCCGCGCGCTGCTCGACAAGACGCCGCGCGCCCGCAACGTGCTCGACGTCGCGACGAAGGCGGCCGGCTGGGGCACATCGCTGCCGAAGGGGCAAGGGCGCGGCGTGTCGGTGATGCACGCGTTCGGCAGCTTCTTCTCGATCGTCATCGACGTCGCGGTGGACGGCGGCGAGGTGCAGGTCAAGCGCGCCGTGTGCGCGGTCGATTGCGGGATGTACGTCAATCCGAACACGATCGAGGCGCAGGTGCAGGGCGGCATCATCTTCGGGATCACGGGCGCGCTGTACGGCGAGATCACGATCGAGGACGGCCGCGTCGTGCAGACCAACTTCAACGACTACCGGATGATGCGAATCAACGAGGTGCCCCCGATCGAAGTCCATCTGGTGAAGAGCGGCGAGGCGCCGGGCGGGATCGGCGAGCCGGGCACGGCCGCGACCGCGGCGGCGCTGTCGAACGCGATCTTCGCGGCCACCGGCACGCGGCTGCGCAAGCTGCCGGTCGGCAACCAGCTGAAAACGGCCTGAGGGGAGGGGACAACGATGCGATATCTCACCCTGAACCTGAACACGCTCCGCGCGTGGCTGTTCGCGCTATCCGCTCTGGTGATCGGCACGGCTGCGCATGCCGCGCAGACGGCGCCCGCCGACAGCGCGCTCGTCGCCCGCGGCGCGTATCTGGCGAAAGCCGGCGACTGCGTCGCGTGCCACACCGCGCCGCGCGGCACGCCGTTCGCGGGCGGCCTGAAGATGGTCACGCCGATGGGCGCGATCTACACGACCAACATCACGCCCGACCCGGAGACGGGCATCGGCGGCTATACCGAAGCGGATTTCGCCAGCGCGTTGCGCAAGGGCGTCGCGAAGGACGGTCATAACCTGTATCCGGCGATGCCGTATCCGTCGTACGCGAAGCTGAAGGACGACGACGTGAAGGCGCTGTATGCGTACTTCATGCACGGCGTCGAACCGGTGAAGCAGGCGAACCGGCCGTCCGACATCCCGTGGCCGCTCAACATGCGCTGGCCGCTCGCGTTGTGGAACGCGGTGTTCCTCGACACGACGCCTTACGCGGACAAGCCGGCCAAGGACGCGATGTGGAACCGCGGCGCGTATCTCGTGCAGGGGCTCGGGCACTGCGGTTCGTGCCACACGCCGCGCGGTGTCGGCTTCCAGGAGAAGGCGCTCGACGAAGGCGGCGCGGCGTTCCTGTCCGGCGCCGCGATCGACAACTGGTTCGCGTCGAACCTGACTGGCGAGCACAACACCGGGCTCGGCCGCTGGAACGAGGCGGACGTCGCGCAGTTCCTGAAGACCGGCGCGAATCAGCACGCGACCGCGTTCGGCTCGATGGTGAGCGTGATCAACCACAGCACGCAGGAACTGACCGACGACGATCTGGCTTCCATCTCGCGCTACCTGAAATCGCTGCCGGCGGCAGGCGGCACGGGCGCGCCGCCGTACCGCTATGATCCGAAGGCGACGCAGGTCGCGCTGGGCCGGCCGGCAGCCGATCCGGGCGCGAAGGTGTATAACGCTTACTGCCTGCATTGCCACGGGGTGGACGGGCGCGGTTATGCGCCGCTGCTCGCGCCGCTCGCCGGCAATCCGAACGTGCTCGAGGCCGATGCGTCGTCGCTGATCAACGTGACGCTGAACGGCAGCGACACGCTCGTGATCGGTGGCGTGCCGTCCGCGTATCCGATGCCGGCGTTCTCGAACCAGTTGAACGACCAGCAGGTCGCCGACGTGCTGACGTTCATGCGCGCCGGCTGGAACAACGGCGCGCCGGCCGTGCAGGCGGCGGACGTCGCGAAACTCCGCAAGGCGACGGCGGCCGCGCACTGAGCGCGGTGCGCTGCAAAAACGACGGCGGCCGGCGTGCCTGCCGTCGACGCCGCCGGGCGCGTGCCTGCCCCGGCGGCGTGGCTTTTTCTGTTTCTGTCAACCGGCGCGCGACCGTTCGCGGCAGCGCGCGTTTTATCGACGCAATGTAGGGGTGTCTGGATGGCTAACGTGACTTATACGGATACGCAACTGCTGATCGACGGCGAGTGGGTCGACGCCGCGAGCGGCAAGACGATCGACGTCGTGAACCCGGCGACCGGCAAGCCGATCGGCAAGGTGGCCCACGCGGGCATCGCCGATCTCGACCGGGCGCTCGCCGCCGTGCAACGCGGCTTCGAGGCATGGCGCAAGGTGCCCGCGCACGAACGCGCGGCGACGATGCGCAAGGCGGCCGCGCTGGTGCGCGAACGCGCCGACACGATCGCGCAGCTGATGACGCAGGAGCAGGGCAAGCCGCTTACCGAAGCGCGCGTCGAAGTGCTGTCGGCGGCCGACATCATCGAATGGTTCGCGGACGAAGGCCGCCGCGTGTACGGCCGGATCGTCCCGCCGCGCAACTTCAATGCGCAACAGACGGTCGTCAAGGAGCCGGTCGGCCCGGTCGCGGCGTTCACGCCGTGGAACTTCCCGGTCAACCAGGTCGTGCGCAAGCTGAGCGCCGCGCTCGCGACCGGCTGTTCGTTCCTCGTGAAGGCGCCGGAAGAAACGCCCGCATCGCCGGCCGCGCTGCTGCGCGCGTTCGTCGACGCAGGCGTGCCGGCCGGCGTGATCGGCCTCGTGTTCGGCGATCCGGCTGAAATCTCGTCGTACCTGATTCCGCACCCGGTGATCCGCAAGGTGACGTTCACCGGTTCGACGCCGGTCGGCAAGCAACTGGCCGCGCTCGCGGGCCAGCACATGAAGCGCGCGACGATGGAACTGGGCGGCCACGCGCCGGTGATCGTCGCCGAGGACGCGGACGTCGCGCTCGCGGTGAAGGCCGCCGGCGGGGCGAAATTCCGCAACGCGGGCCAGGTCTGCATTTCGCCGACGCGCTTTCTCGTGCACAACAGCATCCGCGACGAATTCACCCGCGCGCTGGTCAAGCATGCCGAAGGGCTGAAGGTCGGCAATGGCCTCGAGGAAGGCACGACGCTCGGCGCGCTCGCGAACCCGCGGCGCCTGACCGCGATGGCGTCGGTCGTCGACAACGCGCGCAAGGTCGGCGCGAGCATCGAGACCGGCGGCGAGCGGATCGGCGCGGAAGGCAACTTCTTCGCGCCGACCGTGATCGCGAACGTGCCGCTCGAAGCGGACGTGTTCAACAACGAGCCGTTCGGCCCGGTCGCGGCGATTCGCGGCTTCGACAAGCTCGAGGATGCGATCGCCGAGGCGAACCGTCTGCCGTTCGGTCTGGCCGGCTACGCGTTCACGCGTTCGTTCGCGAACGTGCATCTGCTGACGCAGCGCCTCGAAGTCGGGATGCTGTGGATCAACCAGCCGGCGACGCCGTGGCCGGAAATGCCGTTCGGCGGCGTGAAGGATTCGGGCTACGGGTCGGAAGGCGGCCCGGAAGCACTGGAGCCGTATCTCGTCACGAAGTCGGTGACGGTGATGGCCGTCTGAGGGTGGCCTTGATGGCCTGATGGCCGGTTGGCCGCGTGCGTGCCGCCATTTGCGCGGTACGCACCCGGCTGGCGTTGCCGAGCGCCGGGCGTTCTGCCCGGCCTCGTTGTTTCCGATTCGTTCGCCGTCGGCACCTGCAGCGCCTGCTGCTCACGAAAGCCCGGCCATCGACGTGCGATCAGCGCCAGAATTGCTCCACCCACTGGCAAACACGTTGCCACTCGGCGGTCCTCATGTACGCCTGGGTTTCCTTCTCCAGTTCCGGCACCTTGTGCCAGTCGTCCAGTGCGATGGATTGACCGAGCACGAAATTTCCGCGCTGGTAATTGGCGTTCAGTATCTGCCCGGCCTGTTGTGCGGCGATCGCCGCCGTCGTATCCATCGTCAGCCCGAGCAGGGCTGCCGCCGGTACGCGCCCGCTTTCGAGCGGCCACAGCCATTTCGAAACGCCCCAGGTCAACGGGTTGCCGACGGCGTCCGGGGCAATGCCCACGGGGCTGGTTCCGGTGCCGAGCGACAACAGGCGCACATCGTCCAGGCTGCCTGCGCGACGGCTCGCCAGCGCCTCGGCAATGGCGGACACGGAAGGATTGTTCGCAAACACGCCGCCATCGGCGAAATAGCCAAGCCCGGCGATTTCGTACGGCGGGAAATACGTCGGCGCAGCCGACGTGGCAAGTGCGGCATCGAACAGGCTGACGTTACGGTAGGCGTTGCCGTTTCCGTTGGAGAAGGTGCACGGAGCCCAGCTCCTGGTGGGCGGATCCCACAGGCGCGCCGAGTTGATTGCGACGAAGCGGGACAGATCGGCCAGCTTGCCGCTGCCGACCAGCGACTTGGCGATCTCCTGTAGCCCGGTGTTGACATACTGGCATTGGAACACGCCCGGGCCAGCCAGGATCGTGCCTTGTTCGAGTGCTTGCGGGTGCTGCTCGAGCACTTGCTTTTGCGCCAGCCACGCCCCGTTTTCCCGAAAGATCACCGGGCCCTTCGTCCTGTAGATATCGACGATCTCGGAAATGGATACGCCCCGGGCGAGCCCCAGGGCGATCAGGCCGCCCGTGGATGTGCCGGCAAAGCCGTCGGCGCTCGCGATGATCCGGCTGCGCCGGTCGAGGTCCTGGATGAGCAGGGCGGTGATCAATCCCCGGATACCGCCGCCATCGCAACTGAGAATCTTGAAAGTCATTGCGTTTCCCTTTTTGATCGTGGGATGAATGCGAATGGCGCAACCCGGCGGGCATCCCGCCCGTGTCGCCGGGGGATGCTCCGCTACCTGCGCCGTGTCGCCGCCGGAAATTCACGCCGGCGGGCGAAGCGTCGTGCGTTATTGCTCGTCGAACCTCACATCGAGCACGGTGTAGGCATCCCACGCATACAAATACGCGTTGTCCTTGGAATAGAGCGACAGTTTCTGGTGGTTGAAATCGGAAATCAAAATCGAGCCCTGACGCGTCCATCCGCGCGCGCCTATCCAGTTATAGAAACCCACGTAGGCGTTATTGCTGACGGACATATATCGGCTGGTGCCGAGGATCCGGTAATACGTCACGCCGTTATAAGGGTACTGTTCGAGCGTCAATGCTTTCGCGGCGGAATCGACGAGAACGGCCCATTCGCCGCTGTTTTGGCCAAGCCAGCCCAATTGCACACCGTCGTGATAGAGCGCCATTTTGAATGTATCGACCTCGATGGCAGAAACAGGGGCAGTGTTGGCGAATTCCGCAAAGGTCCCGTGTGGCTGATTTTCAATCGGATTGAGATTCATTTTTTTCACCTTGAAGAGGTTGGATGCTTCCCCGTGCCTTCGAGAACAGCGCCATGCGCTTCGGACGCATGGCACGCCGGCATCGTCAAAGGCCGCGATTCCGGCGAATTCGGTGGTGCTCCAATCCGGCTGGACGATGGCAGATCGACCATGATGGCGCCGGATAACGCCAGCGATCACGGCCGAGACGGCGGGACATGCCGGAGCATTGGCATTATCGAATGCCAGGCATTCAATTTCCTTCTATTGGGGTGATTGTCTCGAGTGTCGCCGCTGTATTTTCGATTGACTTGGCACCAGTGATTTATAGGAAATGAAATGACGGATGACAAGGTTGGCGGAAGAGGTGAATTTAATCGAAATTAAAACAATACCGATCGAATTGCATATATTTGAAACATTCGAACCTGTCCGACCCCATGAATGGTTTCGCATGCGTCGGATGGCAGGGATGGCGGCAGAGGCGGTGACGCATTTCCGCTTTAACGAGTGTGAGTCGACGTGGGGCGTTTGCTCGTTCCCTCAGCCGCGCGGGAATGACCCGCTGGGGAAACGAAACACGAAATCAGCGGCCAGATATGTCGCGGCCATTTGGCCGCCGTGTGGAAGTGTGTATCAGGTGCTCAGGTGCGCGGCGTTCGTACGCCGCCGCCGGACGCGTTGCGATCGAGCGTCTGCGCGCGCCCTTTGGAACGACGCTGACGATCCGTGAATCCGGAGTGCCCGCTTATTTTGTTGGCCTTGCCAAATTCGTTTAACGTTAGCCAAACGGCCGGCCGGCGACAAATTCATTCAACTTTTGCGGGTTTGCTACGAATGTCTGAAGAATACGAAGTTCATGGTCCTCATGACCATGCGGTGGAACATCACGAGTCTCATGGTGGCGATCCAGGTACGTCGCGCATTGCAGTGCTGACGGCCGTGCTTGCGTGCTTCGGCGCAATATCTGCCTATCAGAGCGGTGCCGACGAGAGCCTCGCGCTGCTCTACAAGAATGACGCCGCAATCCGGAAAACCGAGGCTGCGAACCAGTGGGCCTACTACCAGGCGAAGGGTGACAAGCAGAATCTCGCCGAACTCGGTGCGGCGTTGAGCCCGGAGACATCGCCGCAGCGAAAGCGGTTCGAGACGGATGCCGCGAGATACCGCGCCGACAAGGAACCGATCCGGGCGCGCGCGGAGGCGCTCGAAAAGGAAGTCGAGAAGAACAACGCGGCGAGCGAGGAGCGGATGCACCGACACCATCGATGGTCGCAGGCGACGACCGTCATCCAGATCTCGATCGCGCTGGCCGCTATCACGATCCTCACGCGGCGATCATGGATGCAGGGGCTGTCGATCGGCGTGGCCGCGATCGGCATCGTGGTGGCGGGGTTGGCGTTCTTTGGGGTTTGATGGGCTGAGAGGTCGTCAGGGTCCAGTCGTATCGATACAGACTAGCGGTCATAATTTTACATAACGTGAATTATCGACC
>NZ_BBSK01000088.1:0-15778 GCF_001319805.1 Burkholderia sp. E168m22 | reverse complement strand
AGCAGCCATATCCTAATGTCGTGTTCTGGCTATTTACAGATGTCGTGTTTTAGCCTGTAGGTTGATCGTCTGCACCCTTGGGCGCGCCAGCGATAAACGCGACCTGGACGATCACCACGACGTCCAGGTCATATCAGATCGCTTTCCGTCGATCGCACCGTTTCAACACGGAACCCGACCACCCACACCATTGCCCATCATCGTGCACCAGCGCTGCGTGTCTTGTTGCGGTGCCGGATACGGTAACCCGGTCCGCGGATCGATCGAGTCCAGCGGATTCGGTCCCGGGGGATGGTTTGCCGCGTGCATCGCGGCGTTCTCCGCCATCTGTCTCGCGGTCGCCGCGTTCTGTCGAGCCAGGTCCGCCTTCTGCGCGTCGTCCACCTTCTTCGTCATGGTCACCAGTCGCGCGAACTTCGGATCGCGAACATCCTGCAGCGGCGGCAAAGGCGGTGCGAACGGCATGAAAAGCAATGGCCCGTCATATCGCGGCACCGCCAGTTTCGACGGCTTGCCGAAATCCGCGGCCATGCTGATCTCCCACATGCCGGCGTTCATGCCGAGCGCGTGTTCGTAGCGTCGGTTCACGTCCGCCAGGCTGAGCGGCCCGGACGACGCAGGCAACGGTTGCAGGGATGGCGGCAGCGTCTGCCGGGCGGCAGGATAGATCGTGCGAACCCAACTCACCGCGGCGAGCGAGTATTGATAGAGCACCGCGTCGTACTTTTCCAGCACCTCTGCTCGACTATAGTTGCCGGGATTCTGAAAAATGGGCTTGTACGCCGCGAGGGTCTGGTAGTACCGCTCGTTCGCATTTCGCTGCTCCGCAACGAACTGCTGCTGGGGATCGATCGGCGCAGATGAAGACATCGCAGCGCAGCCGGACAGCAGACTGACGACGAAGGCAATGCCGGCCGTCGTTCGGGACACCGACCGGATGGGATGCAAGATAGGAGGCATCGGAAGCGCCATGGAGACTCGACAGGTTTTCATGAATCGGCGCGCGGCCGACAACGCCGCGGCATGCGCCGCGCTCGCCCTATTCTGCCCCGCTCCATATCGCGGCAGGTGGAGTTGCGTCTGATCGTGGTGGATTCCAGTCTCGGGATTTCGTCCCATCGCAGTGCGTGCCGCTTGACGCCGCGGCCAGTCGCAGACCGGTTTACGCGCCGATCGCCGATGCCCGTCGATCGAAACCGGCCTTGCGCCCACTACCCGATTCGTTTGTAGAATCGACGTGGGTTCGCCGTTCACGACACGGTACAAGACATGATCCTCACCGGCCGCCCCGCCGGATGCCGGTAGGATCGACCCACACCACCCACCGGAGGGCACCATGGCGATTCACGAAGTCTTTCCGTATCTGCGCGCCAAAAGCGCGGAGGACGCCATCGCGTTCTATGCGAAGGCATTCGGCGCGCAGGAGAAATTCCGGCTCGTCGAGCCGTCGGGGCGCATCGGTCACGCCGCACTCGACCCGGACGGCAACGCGCCGATGGCGCTCCATCTTCACGTCGACGACGCCGATGCGACGATCGCCGCCGCCGTCGCGGCCGGCGCGCACGTGACGCGCGCACTCCAGGACCAGTTCTACGGAGAGCGCTCGGGCAGGATCCGCGATCCGTTCGGTTACGATTGGCTGATCGGGCATACGATCGAAACGGTCGAACCCGACGAAATGCAGCGGCGTTACACGGCGCTGATGTCCGGCAATCAGTAAGCAGTCCGGACGGCGCCTCCCGATCGATCACCCCGCTATTCGCGATGCACTACCACCCCGACGACGTCAGCCGGCTTTTCGTCGGTGTTCCAACACTGCAGTTGAACCGCGCCGCGCCGGCCGAACGGTTTCTCGCCGCCGCCGTCGAATCCGGCGTCGAGCTCCGGCATGTGCTGCGCGACTACCCGCATGTCCGCTACCAGCCGCTCGACTTCCACTATCTGTGCCAGCAAAGCCTGTCGGCACTGGACGACCCGTTGCTGGCCGACCTGACATGTGACATGCAGTACGGTTGGCGCGGCGCGCACTGGGCTGCTCTGCTGATCGCGTTGTCGGGCAACGCGCGTTATCTGCCGCACCTCGACGCGGCCAGGCGCCATCGCGGCGTCGAATGGACCGCCGGGCTGGCCAAAGCCGCATCGGCGCCCGATGCGCAATCGTCGGCTTGCCGATGCTGCCGGTCGATCGTGTAGTTGCGCCATCAACTGGCCGCGTTGCCGCGCGTCGTCGTCCGGCTGAGACCGTGGCACTCGCCGGAAGCGCTCGAAGCGAGAGCGAATGCCGTGCGCGCCGCCTATCGAAGCGGCGGCGCCAACGCGGCGCTGCCGCTCGCCCGCCGCTAGACGTTCGGCACACCACCGTCGCGCGATGGCGCGCCGAACCGTACGCCCCGCCCCGCCCCCTCCCGACCGCCTCCCAGCCATCGACACCCCCGCGATTCCGACCGATTCCGCAGAGGACCTTTCCTGTGCAACGCCTTAATCGACCGCCGCACGATCTCCAATAATGGCCGCTCGACCCATCGGCCGCGAGGCCGGACCAACAACAACAAAACGCCTATGCATTCCTGCCAAACGAACCAGCATGCCGGCGCACGCGTCGCGGGGACCGTCATTGCCGCCTGCCTGAGCAGCTTCGTGCCGGATGTCGCGCATGCCCAGAGCAGCGTGACGCTGTACGGCCTGATCGACACGTCGATCACCTACTCGACCAACCAGCGCACGCGCGGTGCCGGCTCGCCCGGCGGCGGCAGCGTCGCGATGACGAGCGGCGCACTGAACGCGTCGCGCTGGGGGCTGCGCGGCCGCGAGGATCTCGGCGGCGGAATGGCCGCGGTCTTCGCGCTCGAAAACGGCTTCTCGGGCACCACCGGCAAGCTGTCGCAGAAAGGCGTCGACCTGTTCGGCCGCCAGGCGTGGGTCGGCGTGAGTTCGCAGACGGCCGGCACGCTGTCCTTCGGACGCCAGTACGACCTGATCCTCGATTACGTGACGCCGCTCGGCGCGTCCGGCCCCGGCTGGGGCGGCAATCTCGCGGTCCACCCGTACGACAACGACGATTCGAACCGCAACCTGCGCATCAACAATGCCGTGAAGTACGCGAGCCCGACGGTTCGCGGGTTGAGATTCGGCGCGATGGTCGGCTTCTCGAACGCGGCCGGCCAGTTCTCCAACAATGCGGTGTGGAGCACGGGGGTGTCGTACGAGAACGGGCCGGTGAAGCTCGGCGCCGGCTACCTGAAGATCAGCCGCGACCGCAACGCGCCGAACCCGGACGGCGCGCTGAGCACGGTCGACGGCTCGGCGACGATCACGGGCGGCAACCAGCAGATCTGGGCGATGGCCGGCCGTTATGCGTTCGGCCCGCACTCGGTCGGCGCGGCGTGGTCGCATTCCGCCACCGACGGTGTGACGGGCGTGCTCCAGGGCGGCAACATCGCGCCGCTGAAGGGCGAATCGCTGGTGTTCGACAACTTCTCGATCGACGGACGCTACTTCGTCACGCGCGCGCTGAGCGTCGCCGCCGCGTACACGTACACGATGGGCCGCTTCGACACCCGCACGGGCCAGACGCGCCCGAAATGGAACCAGGTCGTCGCGCAGGCCGGCTACGTGCTGTCGAAGCGCACGGACGCGTATCTCGAAGGCACTTACCAGAGCGTGAGCGGCGGCAACGGCAATCCGGCGTTCAACGCGACCGTCTGGACCTTGACGCCTTCCGCGAACAGCAACCAGGTCGTCGTCGCACTGGGGCTGCGGCACAAGTTCTGACGATACGGCGTGCGCCGCGGCGTCACGCGGTCGACCGACTGTATCCGGCGAATGCTTCCCGCATCACCCGATCGCCATGACCGGCAACGACAAGGCCGCGCCCCGTGCGCGGCCTTTTTCGCTGTGGCAGGCGTCGCTTGCCGCGCACCGCCGGCGCAAGCAAGAATGCCTCCCGACTGTCGCGTTTGCGCAAAAAATGCGGAGAAACTGGGCACGTTGTGACATTTTTCCTAATCTGTTTGCAGCGACGCCTCGATCCGGCGTTCCGGTCGCAACATTCTTTCATTTGGCGCACCACCGGCTTACGAGCCTGCATCACGGCAACGGAGCCGGACCTTTCGCGCCATGGCGGCCGGACGGTTGCGTGCGAATGGCACGCGCCCCGCTTTCAACGCAGTCAACCGCTGGAGAAGAACGATGAGCAAAATGAACCGAATTGCGGTCCTGGCAACTTTCGTCCTGCTGGCCGGTTGCCACAACGCGGCGAAAACGCCCGAGAATGCCGCCGCGGCGCCGGAACCTTCGAGCGAAACCGTCGCGACGGTGACGGCCGACGATCTGAACAATCCGAACAGCCCGCTCGCCAAGCGCAGCATCTACTTCGATTTCGACCAGTACTCGGTGAAGCCCGAATTCCAGTCGCTGCTGCAGGCGCACGCCGACTACCTGCGCAGCCATCCCGCGCGGCGCGTGCTGATCCAGGGCAACACCGACGAGCGCGGCACGTCCGAATACAACCTCGCGCTCGGCCAGCGCCGCTCGCAGGCCGTGGCGAGCGCACTGGAAACGCTCGGCGTGCCGGCGACGCAACTCGAGGCCGTCAGTCTCGGCAAGGAAAAGCCCGTCGCGCTCGGCCACGACGAGGAGGCGTGGGCGCAGAACCGTCGCGCCGATCTCGTCTATCGTTGATCCAGGCGCTGCCGCGGCGATACGCAAAAAGCATGGAATAAACGCCCCGCCGAAACGTCTTCTCATCGCGCAGACGCGCGGTTCACGCGAACCGCCTTTCCTGTCGCCTGCGCGCGGCAAGGAGATCGCAATGAAATCGGCAACGTTGGTTGCGGCGCTGATCGCGGCGCTGGTGCTCGTGCTGTCGGCGGGCTGTACGTCGTCGGGCAGCGGTACGTCGCAAGGGCCGGGCATGAGCCGGTATGGCGGCTCCGGAGGCAGCGGAGGTGGAGGGGGTGGCGGCGGCTACTGACGCGCCGCCGCGAGGAAAGTGAGGCGACGAAATCGCGCGCGAGCACCGGAAGCCGGCCGCTCGCGCGCGACGCTCTACCCCACGGCACGACTCAACGCATCGCCTTCACATCGGCCGCCGTGACGCTCGCAGGCTGGCCGCCCCACGTCGCGCGCAGGTAGTTCGCGAGTTGCGCGAGTTCGTCATCGCTCAACGTCTTCGCGAAACCCGGCATCGGCTGCAGGTTTTCGAAACCGGCGAACTTCTGCTCGTCGATACCGTCGAGCATCGCGACCAGCAGGTTGCGCGGATCGCCCTGGCGCAGCGTCGAGTTGCCGTTCATCGGCACCGCCACGTGCGGCTTGCCTTCGCCGTTGAAGCCGTGACAGCCCGCACACACCGCGAGATACACCGAGCGGCCGGCGGCCAGTTGCGCGGCGTCGGCCGACACCGGCTTCACCGGTTGCGGCGCGGGCGGCGTATCGCCGAGCAGGTACGTCGACAGCCCGCGCAGGTCGTCCTTCGTCAGGTACTGCGTGCTCAGGTGCACGACCGGATACATCTCGCCGAACGCGGAGCCTTGCGGCGCGATGCCGACGCCGAAGAACGTCTGCAGATCGGTGCCCGTCCAGCCGCGCGCGGCCAGGCCCGCCGGCGTGATGTCGGGCGCGGCCACGCGGCCGAGCGCAGCGCCCGCGAACGGCTTCGCGCCGTCGAGCTGGCCCGTGAATGCGCGCGGCGTGTGGCATTCCGCGCAGTGGCCGAGCGCGCCGGCGAGATAGCGGCCGCGCTGCCAGTCCGCGGATTGTCCGGTCGACGCATCCGGCAGGCTGTCCTTCAGGAACAGCATGTCCCAGAACATCATGCCGAAGCGCAGGTTGTACGGGAACTTCAGGTCGTGCGCGCGGTTTTCCTGCGCGACCGGCCTGACCGTCATCAGGTACGCGTACATCGCGTCGGCGTCGGCGCGCGTGAGCTGCCGGTACGACGTGTACGGCATCGACGGATACAGGCGCTTGCCCGGCGCCTTGCCGTCATGCAGCGCGGCGTAGAAGTCGTCCGCGCTCCAGTTGCCGATCCCGTGATCCTTGTCGGGCGTGATGTTCGAGCCGTAGAACGTGCCGAACGGCGATTCGAGCGCCGCGCCGCCGGCGAACGGCGCGCCGTCCTTCGCGGTGTGGCACGCCGCGCAGTCGGCGGCCTTGACGAGATAGCGGCCGCGCGCGATCGGGTCGGCGCCGGGCGCGCCGGACGCCGCATTCGACGCCGGCGCGTCGTGGCCGCCGCAGGCGGCGAGCAGCAGCGCGCAGGCCGCCGCGAGCGCGGGCAGGCCCGCGGCCCGCGCGACACGATGAGCGAGTGTGCGTTTCATGCGGCGTCCTTCACGAGTCCCGGCGTCGTCAGCACCACGTCCTTGACGGCTTCGTAGTAGCGGACATAGCCCGTGCAGCGGCAGAGGTGCGCGTCGAGCGCATCGGTGATCGTGCGTTCCACGTCGGCCTTCGCGACCGGCTCGCGCTTCAGGCGTTCGATCAGCACGGTCGCCGCGTTGACGAAGCCCGGCGTGCAATAGCCGCACTGAAAGCTGAAATGCTCGAGGAATTTCTGCTGGATCGGCGACAGCTCGACCACTTCGCCGGCTTCGTTGCGCGTCGCGTGGCCTTCGATCGTGCGGATCGAACGGCCGTGGAAGAAGTGCGCGCCGGTAATGCAGGTGCGCATTTCCTCGCTCGTGCCGTCCGGCTGGTCGACGATCACGACGCACGCGTGGCAGATGCCCTGCCCGCAGCCGAGCCGCGAGCCGGTGAGGCCCACGTACTCGTGCAGGAACTCGATCATCATCAGCCCTTCCGGCACCTGCATCGGGCCGACGGCCTTGCCGTTGATCTTGACCGACAGCGGCTTCTGCTGGAACCGGACGAGCGGACGCTCGACGGCAGCCGATGCCGATGCCGGCGCAGCCGGAGCGGACGCCGGAGCGGCCGAAGCCGCGGTCGGTGCGGAAGCGGCGGTCGCAGCCGCGCTGGCGCTCGCGGCCGAAGCCGCGGTTTGGGCGGTCGTCATGCGAGCACCTCCTGAATCTTTTGCGGGGTCACCGGCAGGTCGGTGAAACGATGGCCGATCGCGTGCGCGATGCCGTTCACGATCGCGCCGACGACGGGGATCATCACCACTTCGGCGACACCCTTCGGCGGATCGGTCTCGGACAGCGGCGGCAGCACGTCGCCCGTTTGGGTCCAGACGGCGACGTCGGACGCGCGCGGCAACCGGTAACGGTTGAAGTTCCACGTACCGTTGCCGGGGCCGTCCTCGTAGAGCGGCAGGTACTCGTGCAGCGCATGGCCGATGCCCATCGCGAGACCGCCCTGCAACTGGCCCGACACGAGCTGCGGCGAAATCTGGTTGCCGCATTCCATGATCGAGTGGTGCGTGAGCAGTTCGACCTTGCCGGTCGCTTCGTGCACGGCCAGCTCGACGAGCGTGCCGACCGCCGTGTAGTACGTGACGGCCGCGTTGTTGCGGCTCGTCGGCGGGATGAACACGCGCTTGCGGTCCAGCACGCGGTAGCCGTTCGCGGTCGGCGGCAGCGTCCCGCGCAGCGCGGTCGCGCCGGCCGGCGCGGCGGTGCCCGGCACCGGGCCGTCGTCGGCGCCCGCCTTCGGCGCGCCGACACGCAGCGACAGCCCGTCGATCGGCAGACGTTCGACCGCGCCGCCTACCTCGAATTCGGCGTCGGTCCATTGCCAGCGGTTGAACACGTGCACGACGGCGCCGGTCGGCAGGCCGAGCGCATGCGCCTGCTTCGCGAGCTGTTCGAACGTCAGCGGCTCGAGGCCGTCGGCGGTCAGCTTGCCGTCGACCCAGCGTGCATCCTCGATGCGGATCGTGTACGGCGCGGCCTGGCCGCCGCCCAAGCCCCGCGTCCAGATCGACATCGCGGCCGGCCACAGCCCGTAGCGGAACACGGCGCGCGCGGCTTCGCGCGTGCTGTGCGTGAAGTAGTACGCGGAGTTCGTCGCGCTCGACGGCGACGCATAGCCCGGCGACCAGCGCGGGTTCGCGCTCAGGCGATCCTGGTCGGCCTGCGACATCAGGTACGGGTCGCCGCTCGTCTCGACCGGCAGGTCCGGCCATTCGGTCACGGCCACGCGCACGTCGGTCGCCGGACGGCCGAGCCATTTCGCGACCGCGACAGCCTGCGACGTCGACATCCCGGTGCCGATCTCGGCCGCCGTGTGCTGCAGCGACACCTTGCCGTGCGCGTCGAACTCGACCTTCGCGAACGACGCTTCCGCGCCCGTGCCGAAATCCTTCTGCACGCACGCGAAGCCGACGCCGTAGCGCTTGCCCGGATGCGCGGCCTCGAACTCCGCCTTGCGCGCGGCACGACGCGTCCACAGCGGATGCTGCTTCGCGCGCTCCAGCACTTCGTCGACGCGCAGCGCGCCGGCGGGAATCGCCCCCTGCGTGTTCTTCATTCCCGAACGCAGCGCGTTGCGCAGACGGAACTCGATCGGGTCGATGTTCAGTTGCGCGGCGATCTCGTCGACCGCCATCTCGGTCGCGGCCATGCTCTGCAGCGTGCCGTAGCCGCGCGCGGAACCGGCGTCGATCACACGCGATGCGATCGCGACGGCCGCGAGGTCGCTCTTCGGGAAGTAGTAGATCGATTGCGCGGCGGTGGCGCCGACCATCGCGACCGACGGCGAGAAGTTCGAGCGGCCGCCGCCGTTCGCCTCGAACTCGCCCTTGAACGACTGCAGCAGGCCCGTATTGCGGTCGACCGCGATCCGGTAATGCATCTTGAACGCGTGACGCTTCAGCGACGTCTGGAACTGCTCGTAGCGGTCGTTCGCGAAACGCACCGGGCGGCCGTCCGCGTACAGTGCGCAGACGAGGCCGTAGAACGGCACGTTGAAGTGATCCTTCGAGCCGTAGCCGACCGTGTAGCACGTATGCACGAACAGCTTCTTCACCGGGAAGCGGCATTTCGCGACCATCGCGGCCGCATTCTCCGACACTTCGAGCGGCGACTGCGTCGGCACGACGAGGTGCAGCGACTGCGTCGCGGCGTCGTACCAGCAGTTCGCGTTGTCGGGTTCGAGCGCGGCCGTATCGACCGACTGCGTGTTGTATTCGCGGTCGAACACGAGCCAGTCGGCTGACGGATGGTCGAGCTCGCTCGCGATCTGCCCGGCGAGGAACATGCCCTGCTCGTCGAGCTTGCCGTGCTCCTTGCCGTCCGGCCAGACCGGCAGGTGCTTGCGCATCATGCTCGGGAAGATCGGCGCGTCCTTCAGGCTCGAATAGACGTCGTCGTCATAGGCCGTCTTGCCGCCCACGCGCACGTAGCGGAAGGTGCCCCACGGATCGCGCTCGAGCGGGCCCGTGACCGCGCCGTAGCGGATCACGTCGTCGCGGAACTTGAGCGCGTTCTTCGCGAAGCGGAAACGCGCGAAGTCGTGATAGATGAGGATCGCGACCGCATGACCGAGATACGCGGGCGTCTTGCCGGCCGGCAGCAGCATGTCGTCGCCGTAGAACGCCGGGAATGCGACGCCGTCGCGCGCGAGATCGTCGGCCGTGACCACGCGGTCCGGCTTCAGCTCGTCGCCGAGCAGCGACAGGTCGAAGCCTTCGTACGTGCGGTCGGCCTGCGTGACGCGCAGGATCAGCGCGTGCGACTGCTGCTGCGGCCAGTGCGGCATGTCGGCGGCGCGCACGTCGCGGGCGAACACTTTAGAGCCGGTGACCTTCGCGATGCCGTCGATGCGGAATTGGGGGATGCCGGTGACGCTATCCCATTTGACCGGGGTGAGGAGTTTTTCTTCGAAGAGCGCCGCGAACGCGCGGCTGCCGATGGGCGCGACATACACCGCGACGCCCGCCAGCACGCTGGCTTTCAGAAAACCCCGCCGTGACAGGCCGTGGTTTTTCATTGGGGGAGAACCTCCTGATGCGGCTCGTACGGCGATCGGGTGTCGCGGCGTTCGGAGCGGCGCGCATTCTGGCATTGTTTTTGATATATCGCCTATAGTATTTCCCGCATGAAATACTTATTGGATTTCTTATGACGGGTTTCAGCCGGGCTGCGGCGGGTGGTCGCGGGGCGATCCGTTGGCCGTTTGCGTGCGGCCGGATGCCGTCGTACATCGTTCCGTTCGCAACGAACCGGCCTTTGCGCCGCCGAATCCGCAAGCCGCTCGCAGCCGGGACTGACGACCGCGCACGACGCAATGCGCGGTGCCGCCGGGCGGCCCGCGCCGCCGCCGTTTTTCATCAGTTGCTCCGAGAAACGCCGTCCTTCAGAACGGGGAGGAAAGGCGTGCTGTTGACAGGCAGCTTCTTCCCCGGGTTAGGATTACGTGCATGATTCTTGTCTACCGCTACCGGGTGAAATCGCTCAACGGACTGCTCAACAAGCAGAGCCGTGCGGTGAACTACGTCTGGAACTTCTGCAACGACACGCAGAAGCTCGCGCTCGATCTGGTGCGGCGTTTCGATTACATCGCGGTTGGCAACGTATCTGCCGTCAAACTTGCCAGAACCAGGATGGCGAAAAGCGTCTACGACGCGTCCTGGTCGTCCTTCCGAAACAAGCTCCGCTACAAAGCGATCGCGCACGGAGCCACGTTCGAGGAAGTCGACGAAAGCGGTTCGACCCAGTCCTGTTCGTCGTGCGGGTCGAGAGACAGCACGACGCGGCCGAAAGGTATCGCAGGACTGCGAGTAAGAGAATGGGCCTGCAGTGACTGTGGTGTCGAGCATGATCGTGATATCAACGCTGCGCTGAACATTCTCCGATGCGGACGTGCATCGCCAGGTGTGGGAATTCTCTCCCTTTGGGGAGAGGAGGACGTCAAGGTAATGTCGTGCGCATCCGGCTCGGCCGGGCTTCCGCCACGTGCCGTGCGGGCGCCGCCAGCCATCGAGACATCGTGTCGAGGTCAATAATCATGGCAGTCAGGGCGGCTCTCCTGAACTCCGTTCTCGCCACTCCCCCCTCCGGCAACCACCGCGTGACGGCCGCGCTGCGTCCGTCGATGCTCGTGACGCTGTTCGAGGACGTGCGCCCGATGGCGCTGTCCGGGCTCGCGAGCGGCTTCGTCGCGGCCGTCGCGCTGATCCGGCTGCAGCAGCTGTGGTGCCTCGCGTGGCTCGTCGTCGACGTCGGCCTGCTCATTGCGCGCCTGTCGATCGCACGGGCCTACACGGTACGGCGCAACGCCGGCGACGATCGCGCCGAATACTGGGCGAAGCGCTATGCGCCGGTGTCGCTCGTTGCCTGCTTCGTGCTCGGCCTCGGCGTGATGGGCTGCGTGCAGGCCACCGACGTCGAACTCGGCACGCTGTCCGTGATGGTCGCAGGCGGCGTGTTCGGCGGGATCGCGTCGCGCAATTCGGCGCTGCCGCGGCTCGCGATGACGCAGGTCGTGCTCGGCGTGCTGCCGATCGGCGTCGGTGCGCTGCTGGCCCCTCGGCCGGGTGCCTGGCTGCTGGTGCCGCCGCTCGCGATCTATCTCGCGGCAATGCGCACGGTCGTCCAGCGCCACTACCGCGTGCTCGTCGCGCTGATCGCCGCGCGCCAGCGCAACGCCGAACTCGTCGCCCGCTTCGACGCCGCCCTCACCTACATGCCGCACGGCCTGTGCATGATCGACGGCGACAGCCGCGTGATCGTCGCGAACCGTCGGACCGCGCAACTGTTCGGCTCGCCGCGCGAGATCATGCTCGATACGCCGTTGCCCGCCGTGGTCGCCGCGCTCGGCACCGATGCCGTGATCGATCCCGGCGGCGCCGGCCTCGCCGCGCAGTGCGACAGCTGGCTGAGCCGCCACGAACCCGGGCCGCTCGACATCGCGCTCGCCGACGGCCGCCAGCTCGAACTGACGCGCCA
Source organism: Burkholderia sp. E168m22 (assembly GCF_001319805.1). Classification (NCBI taxonomy): domain Bacteria; kingdom Pseudomonadati; phylum Pseudomonadota; class Betaproteobacteria; order Burkholderiales; family Burkholderiaceae; genus Burkholderia; species Burkholderia sp. E168m22. Next base: position 3,929 of record NZ_BBSK01000088.1, on the reverse strand, counting down.
CCGCGTGCCGGACGGCAACGCGGTGATCATCGTCGAGGACGTCACCACACGCCGTCAGACTGAACAGCACATCCGGCACCTCGCGCGACACGACGCGCTGACGGGGCTGCCGAATCGCCACGAACTGCACGCCGAGCTCAAGCGAATGCTCGCGCGCCGGCCGCGGCTGCCGAGCCCGGCATTCGCCGTCATGTATCTCGACCTCGACGGTTTCAAGTCGATCAACGACCGCTTCGGCCACCAGGCCGGCGACGAAGTGCTCACGCAAGTCGCCGAGCGGCTCGGCAAGACGCTGCCGCCGGGCGAGCTCGCCGCGCGCATCGGCGGCGACGAATTCATCGTCGCGATCGACGACACGACGATGCAAGCGTGCTCGATCCTCGCCGCGCGGATCATCCGGCAGATTTCGGCGCCGTACGCGCTGTCGATCGGCGAGACCGTCTGCATCGGTATCAGCATCGGCATCGCGCTCGACGACGGGCACGGCTCGCCCGACGAGCTGATCCGGCAGGCCGACAGCGCGCTGTACGACGCGAAGTCGGCCGGCAAGGGCATCTACTGCTTCTACTCGAGCGGCAGCCGCCGCATGGCGCCGGCCGCCGCCAGTTGAACCGGCGACGCGGCACTCCGCCGCGCGTTCGTCCTTGCCGTACCCGCCGCACCCTCCCGCGATTCAATTCCGAAACACTTTGCCGGTTCGCACGTGGTGCCGTGCGTTCGCGTGTCACGTGACGTGTTCCGTAACATCGCCGTCCGGCATGCCGAAAGATGACTGCAGAAGCCCGCACGATCGAGGCCGAGTGCGGCATTTCGCGGTTGGCACTCTTATTGCTCCTTGATGGGGAAAGAACGTTTCAGGGAGCCCAACATGAATACCGTCGACGTCCTCGCACGAACCGAAATCATCGACGAACAGGCCGTGATCGACGGCGCCTCGCTGATCCGCCGGCTCGTGTCCGACCGCCGGATGCCGGCCGCGTACGAAGCCGCATGCATCGACAATCCGCCGCTCACGCTGTACGGCGCGTTTCGCCAGGGCGTCGCCGATCACGCCGCGCGGCGTGCGAATCCGTATCGCGCCGGCAGCCGGTTCTGGGCGCTGTGGGAAGAAGGACGTCTCGAAGCTGAAACATCCGGCCGATAAGCGCGTCATGCGCGCCGGCCCTGTCCCGACACGGGCTGGCGCGAAAGCCGGCGCGTGAATGCAGCCGGCCGGCACGCCGGCATGGCTTCATCGCTGCAACATCGCGCGGGCTCGCGTATCGGCCCTGCAACGCACGGCAGTGCGCCCGTCCGCAGTCACGCGCAGCCCCGTTGATCCCGCCTGCCGCGCGGTGCCGGTTTCCCCTATAAGATGGCAGATTCCGTTCATCGAACGATACCGCCATGACCGCCTCTTCCTCTCCCCGCAATCCCATCCACTGCGAAATCGATCTCGACGCGCAAGGCAAGCACGCGGGCTACCTGCGCCTGCCGCACTCCGTGCACCGCTCGGCCTACGGCTGGCTGCCGATCCCGATCGTGTCGATCCGCAACGGCGACGGCCCGGTCGCGCTCGTGATGGCCGGCAACCACGGCGACGAGTACGAAGGCCAGATCATCGTGTCGCAACTGATGCGCGAAATCGAACCCGACATGGTCAGCGGGCAATTGATCCTGTTGCCGATGGCGAATTTCCCGGCGGCGGATGCGGGCCTGCGCGTGTCGCCGCTCGACGAAGGCAACCTGAACCGCAGCTTTCCCGGCGACCCGACCGGCACGCCGACGCAGATGATCGCCCACTACATCGAGCATGTGCTGCTGTCGCGCGCGCAGTACCTGGTCGACCTGCATTCGGGCGGCAGCTCGCTGCTGTACCAGGGCGGCAACATGCTCGCGATCGATCCGCTCGACGCCGAAGAAGCCGCGAAGCTCAACGGGCTGCTGGTCGCGTTCGGCTTGCACAACGCGCTGCTGCACGCACCGAATCCCGTGCATTCGGCGTCGGCCGCGCGCCGGCAAGGCGCGATCTCGATCGTCACCGAGCTCGGCGGCGCCGGCATGGCCGATCCGTCGCTGATCCGGCTCGGCCGCCAAGGGCTGCTGCATTACCTCGGCTACATCGGGCTGCTGCACGGCGCGCTCGTGCCCGACGCGCCGCCGACCGTCCCGCGTTTCATGCGCGTCGACGGCGATCGCCATTTCGTCTATGCGTACGAGCGCGGGCTGTATGAACCGCTCGTCGAACTCGGCGATCAGGTGAAGGCCGGGCAGCCGGCCGCGTGGGTGCATTTCCCCGATACGCCGTTGCGCGAACCGGTGCTGCACCGGTTCAACGGCGATGGCGAGGTGGTGTGCAAGCGGGTGCCCGCGCAGGTACGGCGCGGGGATTGTCTGTTTCAGCTGGCGGAGTTGTCGACGCCGCCACGTGTCATCGAGTGAGGCACCCGACTGACGCGCTCACGACCATCGTACGCCGCCAGTGCGGACACGCTGACCGTCAGTCGGACGACACCGGCGACTCATTCCCCTGCGCAACGCCGGTTACGTATTCAAGGTTCTTCTACTGTTCTGCGCTTTGGCGGCACGGTAGGCCAGCGAATTCTGGCGGAAGTTGAAAGGCATGGAGCAACGCGCATAGCCTCTGAATCGGTTGATCGTGCCGACGGGCGCACCGGTCTTTGAGCTAGCTGGCCCCCGTCCAATGACCGTTTCCAGGTACGAACCCGGGGCCTCAGCGGCTAACCGGGGGCCCTTCCGGCCACTGACCGCCCCCGTCATATAGAATGACGCGCTTTGCCCGTACGCCTATGTGGTTCAAGAATCTCCAGCTTCACCGTCTTCCCGCACCCTGGGCCGTCACCCCCGACCAGATGGAAAAATGGCTGGCGCCTCACGCGTTCCAGCCGGGCAGCAGCGTCGAGATGCAGCGCGCCGGATGGGCGTCGCCGCGTGACGACGGCGCGCTCGTGTATTCGAACAACCGGCAGATGCTGCTGCTGTTTCGTGCCGAAAAGAAACTGCTCCCGGCGTCGGTCGTCAATCAGGTCACCAAGGCACGCGCGCTCGAAGTCGAGGAGCAGCAGGGCTTCAAGGTCGGCCGGAAACAACTGCGCGAACTCAAGGAGCAGGTGACCGACGAACTGCTGCCGCGCGCGTTCAGCATTCGCCGCGATACCCGCGTATGGATCGACACGGCGAATGGCTGGCTCGTCATCGATGCGGCGGCCCAGGCGCTTGCCGACGACGTCCGCAGCCTGCTCGTCAAATCGATCGACCCGTTGCCGCTCGCGGGCGTTCATGTCGCGCGTTCGCCGGTCGCCGCGATGACGGACTGGCTGCTGTCCGGCGAGGCGCCGGGCGGCTTCACCGTCGATCAGGACGCCGAGTTGCGCTCGAGCGGCGAAGGCGGCGCCACGGTGCGATACGTCGGCCACGCGCTGGAAGCGAACGACATGCGCCGGCACATCGAAGCCGGCAAGCAATGCATGCGCCTCGCGATGACGTGGAATGACCGGATCTCGTTCGTGCTGACGCCATCGCTGACGATCAAGCGCGTCACGCCGCTTGACGTGATCAAGGAAGCGGCGGACCCCACCGCGCAGAACGATGATGAACGCTTCGACTCGGATTTCACGCTGATGACGGGTGAACTGGCACGGATGCTGACCAGTCTCGTCGATATCCTGGGTGGCGATCAGCAGGACGCGATTCAGCAGGCGGCAGCGGCCTGAACGCTGTCGTCGTCGATCAGCGCCCCGCGCTGACGCGACGAATCGAGGAGAACCCGTCGCCACCATGGCGGCGGGCCCCGGCCTGGCGCGCACAAGCGTGACGAGCCAGCGCCGAATCGGCATCACCCGTCGGCCACGAAACGACACCATCCCGCCGGTCGTCCAGGCCGTACATCCATCAAACGGGCACGGCTCCCGCCACGCCCGTTCGCCCCA
>NZ_BBSK01000087.1:0-6111 GCF_001319805.1 Burkholderia sp. E168m22 | reverse complement strand
CTCCCCCTGCAAGCCTTCTTCCACCTTCCGCGAAATCCTTATCGAAATTGCTTCGTTCGCCTTTGCCGGCCGCGCCGCTAACGTGTTCAAAACGGCGGCGGCGCGCCGGATGCATCGCACGAAGCACGACAGCCGCCGCCATCACGACAACTGCGTCGCGATAACGGAACAGACCGGACGGGCCGCGTGCCCGCACCCCGCCAGGAACGTCCGCATCGCGCGCCATTCGCGATGCCCATGGCCACGAACGACCGCATCATCGACACGACGCCGCTCGACGTCCGCGCGCAGCCGCTGATCGACGCGCTGATCGACGAGTATTCGACCCGTTACAACGCGTACCGCCCCGACAGCCGCGCGTCGGCCCGCGACGAACTCGCGCGCTATCCGGCCGAACTGTTCGCGCCGCCCGAAGGCGCGTTCGTGCTGCTGCTGCGCGACGGCGAGACGATCGGCGGCGGCGCGTTCAAGCGCTACGACGCGCAGACCGCCGAACTGAAACGCATCTGGACGCGCGCCGACCTGCGCCGCCAGGGCCTCGCGCGACTCATCGTCGAAGCGCTCGAACTGCGCGCCGTGCAACAGGGCTACCGCCGCCTCTACCTGACCACCGGCTTTCGCCAGCCCGAAGCGTGGGCGCTATACGACCGCACCGGCTATACGCGGCTGTTCGATTCGTCGATCGACCCGGAAGCGTATTTCCACCTGCGTTTCGGCAAGGATCTCGTCGATCCGTCGCGCACGTCGACGCTGGCCGACCTGTGGGCGCCCGTGCCCGAACCGGTGCTGCCGCGCTGAGCGCGCGACATCCCGCCTTTCATCTCGCCCTTCCCGCTTTCAACGATTCCACGCTGCCACGACAGGACGTTTTCATGCATCGAGCCGTACCGCTTTCTTCCCGTGCCGTGCGCACGCTGGCCACCGCACTGATCGGCCTGAGCGCCATCGCGGCCGCGATGGCCGCGACCGCCGCGACGTTCGACCTGAGTCCCGAGCAGCGCGGCCGCCCACGTGGCGCGGCCGATGCGGCGGTCGAGCGCGCGGTGCCCGCGTCGTTCAAGTTCGCCGAGCCCGGCACGCTGACGATCGGCATCGCGCCGAGCCTGCCGCCGATCAGCTCGTATGCGACCGACGCGCGCACGGTGATCGGCTTCGATGCCGACGTCGGCCAGCTCGTGTCCGACAGTCTCGGCCGCAAGCTGAAGATCATCGCGCTCGCGTGGGCCGACTGGCCGCTGGCGCTCGAATCGGGGAAAGTCGACGCGGTGATCTCGAACGTGACCGTCACCGAGGAGCGCAAGCAGAAGTTCGATTTCTCGACCTACCGCAAGGACCAGGTCGGCTTCTACGTGCGCAACGACAGCAAGATCCAGGCGATCCGCGAGCCGAAGGACGTCGCGGGGCTGCGCATCGTGACCGACGCCGGCACCAACCAGGAAAAGATCCTGCTCGCGTGGGACCGCGAGAACGTCGCGCACGGGCTGAAACCGGTGCAGATCCAGTATTACGACGACCAGGCGATGCGCATCGTCGCCGTGCAGTCGGGCCGGGCGGACGCGGTGTTCAGCGTGAATTCGGTGCTCGCGTATCAAAGCGCGCAGCAAGGCAAGACGCGGCTCGTCGGCGCGATCAGCGGCGGCTGGCCGCGCACGGCCGACATCGCGATCGCCACGCGCCGCGGCAGCGGCCTCGCCGAGCCGCTGACCGTCGCGCTGAACGACCTGATCAAGAGCGGCCGCTACCAGCAGGTGCTCGACCGCTGGAACCTCGCGTCCGAAGCGATCGACCAGTCGCGCACGAATCCGCCCGGGCTGCCGAAAAGCTGAGCGCCGCGCGCGCCAGACCGTCCATCCACGCTCACGCAGGAACGCCGCTCACCATGTCTTATTCGCTCTCGTTGCTGGACAAGAGTCCGATCGCCGACGGCGCGAACGCCGCCGACGCACTGCGCTTCACCACGACGCTCGCGCGACGCGCCGAACAGCTCGGCTACGCGCGCTTCTGGGTCGCCGAGCATCACGGCACGCCGGGCTTCGCGAGTTCGGCGCCGGAGGTCGTCGTCGCGCACCTGCTCGCGCACACGTCACGCATCCGCATCGGCTCGGGCGGCGTGATGCTGCAGCACTACAGCCCGTTCAAGGTCGCGGAAACCTTCAAGCTGCTGGCCGCGCTCGCGCCGGGCCGCGTCGATCTCGGCATCGGCAAGGCGCCGGGCGGGCTGCCGCTGACCACGCGTGCGCTGCAGTGGTTCCACGACAAGGCGCGCAAGCCCGATTTCGCGGGGCAGCTCGCGGAGCTCGACGCGTTTCTCGGCTGGGGCGTGGCCGAAGATCATCCGCTCGCCGGCGCGGTCGCGATGCCGGTGCCGCCGCAGTTGCCTGAACGCATCCTGCTCGGCGGCTCGCCGGACAGCGGCGCGCTCGCCGCGCGCCACGGCTGGCGCTTCTGCTACGCGGGCCATTTCAACGGCGACGATGCGAATCTCGAACGCTCGCTCGACGCCTACCGCGGCGCGGGCGGCGAGAAACCGCTCGTCGCGCTGTACGCGGTCGCCGCGCCGACGCGCGACGAGGCCGAACAACTGATCGGGCCGCTGAAGATCTTCAAGCTGCAGTTCGCGGGCGGCCAGAGCTTCAATCTCGGCAGCGCGCAGGCGGCCGCGGAATTCGCGCGGCAAAGCGGTGCATCCGACTACCGGATCGACGAGTTGCGCCCGACGGTACTGGCCGATACGCCCGAAGGCGTGCACCGCGCGCTCGACGCGCTGAGCCGGCGGCTCGACGTCGATGCGTTCGTGATCGATTCGCCGGTATCCGACTACGCGGCGCGGCTCGCGTCTGCCGAATGGCTCGGCGGCGCGCTGTCCACCACGCCGTTGCAGACGGCCCTCGCGGCCGATCGCTCCCTCTCCCCTGACCAGAACACGTGACATTCCCATCATGACGACCCGACGATCGATTCCCTTCGGCCTGATGCTGCAAGGCGCAGGCAGCCACATGAACGCGTGGCGGCATTCGAGCAACCCGCCCGACGCCAGCATCAACCTCGACTTCATGATCGGCGTCGCGCGCAAGGCGGAAGCCGCCGGCATCACGTTCGCGTTCGTCGCGGACGGCCTCTACATCAACGAGAAGTCGATCCCGCACTTCCTGAACCGCTTCGAGCCGCTGACCGTGCTGTCGGCGCTCGCGGTCGCGACGAAGAAGATCGGGCTCGCGGGCACGATCTCGACGTCGTACAGCGAGCCGTTCACGGTCGCGCGCCAGCTCGCGTCGCTCGACGCGATCAGCGGCGGGCGCGCGGGCTGGAACGTCGTGACGACGCCGCTCGAAGGCACCGCGAAGAATTTCGGCAAGACGCACCCGGACCACGAACTGCGCTACGAGATCGCCGACGAATACCTCGAGGTCGTGCAGGGCCTGTGGGACAGCTGGGACGACGATGCATTCGTGCGCGACCGCGCGACCGGCCGCTTCTTCGATCGCGACAAGCTGCATACGCTCGATCACCAGGGCCGCTTTTTCCAGGTCGCTGGCCCGCTGAACATCCAGCGCTCGCCGCAGGGGCAGCCGGTGATCTTCCAGGCCGGCTCGTCCGACACCGGCATCGGCCTCGCGGGCAAATACGCGGACGCCGTGTTCACGCATTCGCCGTCGATCGAGGAAACGGCCGCGTTCACGCAGCGCGTGAAACAGAGCGCGATCGAACACGGGCGGCAGGCCGGCGACGTGAAGATCTTCCCGGGCGTCGGGCCGATCGTCGGTCGCACGGCCGCCGAAGCGGAAGACAAATACCAGGCGATCCGCGACCTGCTGACGATCGACGAGGCGCTCGCGTACCTCGGCCGCTATTTCGATCACCACGATTTCACGCAGTACGCGCTCGATGCGCCGTTCCCGGAACTCGGCGAGCTCGGCCGCAACAGCTTCCGCTCGACCACCGACCGCATCAAGGCCGATGCGAAACGCAAGGGCCTGTCGCTGCGCGAAACCGCGCTCGCGGTCGCGACGCCGCGGCCGAACTTCATCGGCACGGCCGAACACGTCGCCGACGAACTGATCCGCTGGCACGACGCAGGCGCCGGCGACGGCTTCATCCTCGGTTTTCCGGTCCAGGCGCAGGGCGTCGACGATTTCATCGAACTCGTGATTCCGGTGCTCGAGGCGCGCGGCCGCTACAGCCGCGACCTGCCCGGCGCCACGCTGCGCGACCACCTCGGTCTGCCGCGCAAGGCGAGCCGCTACGCGACGCCCGGTGCCGCCCAGGAAACGGCCGCCGAAGCGCACGCCTGACGCCGCCGCGCCGCCCATGCACGGCGGCGCGCCCGCCGATCGATCGATTCGAGGATTCCAACGACATGAGCGACACGACCCACCTCGGCGGCGCGCTGCCGCCGCTCTCTTCCCCCGACGCACGCGAGGCCGGCACGCGTTTGCGGATCGTGCCCGCGCGCCACCGGTCGCGCACGGCCGGCACCGTGCTCGCGCTCGTGCTGATAGCGATCACGCTGTATTCGCTCCTCGGCAACCCGCAGTGGGGCTGGCCGGTGTTCGCCGAATGGTTCCTGTCGCCGCCGGTGCTATCGGGGCTCGCGCGCACGCTGGTGCTGACGCTGCTCGGCGCGGTGTTCGGCTTCGTGCTCGGCGCGTTCGTCGCGCTGGCCCGGTTGTCGCGCTCGCGCCTGCTATCCGCCAGCGCATGGACCTTCGTGTGGCTGTTCCGCTCGATTCCGCTGATCGTGCTGCTGCTGATCCTGAACAACCTCGGCTACCTGTACGAGCACGTGCGGCTCGGCGTGCCGTTCACCGACATCGTGTGGTTCGACACGCCGACCACCGACCTGATCAGCCCGTTCCTCGCGGCCGTGCTCGGCCTCACGCTGAACCACGCGGCGTTTTCCGCGGAGGTAATCCGCGGCGGCATTCTCGCGGTCGACCAAGGGCAGCTCGAAGCCGCCGCCGCGCTCGGGCTGCCGCGCGGCCGCCAGACGTCGCGGATCGTGCTGCCGCAGGCGATGCGCGCGATCCTGCCGACCGCATTCAACGACCTGATCTCGCTCGCGAAAGGCACGTCGATGGTGTACGTGCTCGCGATGCCCGAACTGTTCTACACGGTGCAGGTGATCTATCGCCGCAACCTCGAAGTGATTCCGCTGCTGATGGTCGCGACCGTCTGGTACCTGATCATCCTGACCGTGCTGTCCGCGATCCAGGTGCAGGTCGAGCGGCACTATGCACGCGGCGCGCTGCGCAATCCGCCGCCGTCGGTGGTCACGTTCGCGCTTGCGCGCCTCGGCGGGCTGTGGCGGCGTGTCGCGTCACGCCGTGCGGCGTCGAATGCGCAGGCCGCAGACGACACGCGCACCGATACCGCGGCCGCCGTGTCGCGTACCGGCGGCGAAGTGGCCGTGCATGGCGTGTCGAAGCAGTTCGGCATGCAGCGCGTGCTCGACAACGTGTCGTTCGTCGCGCCGCGCGGCAGCGTGACCGTGATCGTCGGCCCGTCCGGCTCCGGCAAGTCGACGCTGCTGCGCACGATCAACCATCTCGAACGCGTCGACGACGGTTTCATCGACATCGACGGCGAACTGATCGGCTATCGCCGCGACGGCGACGTGCTGCACGAACTGAGCGAACGCGACGTGCTGAAGCGGCGCACGGCCGTCGGCATGGTGTTCCAGAACTTCAACCTGTTCCCGCACCTGACGGTGCTCGAGAACCTGATCGAAGCGCCGATCGCCGTCGCCGGCGTGACGTGCGATGCGGCCGAGCACACCGCGCGCACGCTGCTCGCGCGGGTCGGCCTCGCGGATAAAGCCGATGCGTACCCGCGCCAGTTGTCCGGCGGCCAGCAGCAACGCGTCGCGATCGCGCGGGCGCTCGCGTTGCGTCCGAAGGTGCTGCTGTTCGACGAGCCGACGTCGGCGCTCGATCCGGAACTCGTCAACGAAGTGCTCGACGTGATCAAGGAACTCGCGCGCTCGGGCACGACGCTCGTGATCGTCACGCACGAAATCGGCTTCGCACGCGAAGTGGCGGACAACGTGCTGTTCATGGAACGCGGGCGCATCGTCGAGGCCGGGCCGCCCGCCGTCGTGCTCGACGCGCCGTC